>JAGNMU010000234.1 GCA_017991005.1 Gemmatimonadaceae bacterium
ATGCGTTCATACCATCGCGCGTGGCGGATGCGTTGGAGCCGCTGCTCGACCTGTCGAGTCCCGTGCGCGTGGCCGCCTGTCAGGGATTGGCCGACGTACGCGGCAGGCTGGGCACGGCGGGTGCCGCACAACGCGTGGCCCTGATGGCAACGGAGATGATCAGCGGTACCGGGGCCTCGTGAGCGACCAGGTCGAAACGACGAGTCGCCCGCGCGAACCTGCGCCTGAAGGCGACGGTCGTGGTGCGGCACCGCCACTCGATGCGAAAACGCGATGGATCATTCGGCTGGGCGGTTGGCTCATCGGGCTGCTCGGGCGCACGTGGCGCATGCGCATCTACGGCCGTGAGGCACTCCTGCGGCGTGAGCGCGGTGATCCGCGCGTGGTGTTCACGCTGTGGCATGGACAGATGTTGCCGATCCTGTGGGCGCACCGGCAACCGACGGGCGTCTTGATCAGCGAACATCGCGACGGCGAGATCATCGCGCAGATCATACGGCGTTTCGGATTCTTCGGCGTACGCGGATCGTCGTCTCGAGGCGGCGCTCGCGCACTGCTGGAGTGTGTGCAGGTGCTGCGCGCCGGCGCCGATGTCGCCATCACGCCCGATGGCCCGCGTGGACCGCGCCACAGTTTTGCGCCCGGCGCGCTGGTGGTCGCCTATCGTGCAGGAGCACCGCACGTGTCGATCGTGTCGCATGCGGATCGCGTGTGGCGCCTCCGCAGCTGGGATGGGTTTGAGATTCCGAAACCGTTCGCGCGAGTCACGGTGGTGTACGGCGCGCCTCGTGCGGTCGTCGGCGCCGATGTGCGTGAGGTTTCCGAACGCACGTCAGAGTTCGCCGCTGCCATGCAGACGGAGACGGAGCGCGCACGCATGCTGTCAGTGTCGGGCTCGACGTCCGCATGAACGCGCCTGTGGACGCCGAAGCCACGCGGGTGCCACCCCAACGCCCAACCCTGCGCGCTCCAGGGCGCGCGACGGTGTGCGAACCGTGAGCGCGGTGGCGTGGGTCCACGCGATCTGGCGTGGCGATACGATGGGCGCGCGCGCGGTGCGAAGCGCGCTGTTGCCGGCTTCATGGGTATTTGGCGCGATCGTGGCGCGGCGGAACGCACGATTCGACGCGGCGACACTGCGCCGTGCCGCGCTGCCCTCGCTCTCCGTCGGCAACCTCACCGTTGGCGGTACCGGCAAGACGCCGGTTGCCGCGTGGTGTGTCGAGCAGTTGCGTGCGCGTGGCGCGCGGCCCGCGATCGTCATGCGCGGCGTCGGCGATGACGAGTGGCGCGTCCACGGATTGCTCAATCCCGGTACGCCGGTGATCGTGTCGGCCGATCGAAGCGATGGGGTGTTCACGGCGCGCGCGCGCGGGGCGGATTGTGTTGTGCTGGATGACGCGTTCCAGCATCGACAGGCGGCTCGGGTCGCCGACGTCGTGCTGGTCAGCGCCGACGGATTCTCCGGCCGGGCACACCTGCTCCCGGCGGGCCCCTACCGGGAGCCGCTGACCGCGCTCCGACGGGCGCAGGCGGTCATCGTGACGGTCAAGGCGGCCGATGCGTCCCAGGTGCGCGACGTGGTGGCCGCGGTCCATGCTGCCGCTCCCGATGTACCCGTGGCCGTCGCACGACTGGCCCCCAAATCGTTGCGCATGGCGGTCTCGCTCCGTACGGGAACGCCGGATCGATCCGCGCCGCCGCCGCCGCGAGGACTGCTGTCACACGGGGCAGAGTGGGTGGCCGGGCGTGAATTCTCCGTGACCAGCGCGATTGGCGATCCGGACGCGTTTGAGCGTCAGTTGGTCGCGTTGGGCGCCTCGATACGACGCACCCATCGATTCGCGGATCACCACGCCTATACGGCGGCGGAGGCCGAAACGATCGCCTCGGGCGCGTCCGGGTGCGCCGGTGTCATCTGTACCCTCAAGGATGCGGTGAAGTTGGAGCCTCTCTGGCCTCGCGAAGCGCCGCCGCTTTGGTATCTTTCGCAATCGGTTGTGGTTGAACGTGGCGCCGAGGTGTTGGATCGCGTGTTGACGCGAGTGCTGACGGCGCGCACAGCCACAGCTCCCACCGCCGGCTAAGCCGGCCTCAAAACATCAGTCGACATGGCCATCGACCTCCTCCGCCTTCCGACGGACAGCATCGTCCGCCCGGACAAGGATCGGTTCCTCAACGAAGAAAACCCGTTCGAAGGGATGATGTCCCGGTTTGACCGGGCCGCCGAGCTCCTCGACCTAGAGCCTGGCATCTACAAAATCCTTCGGAACCCTGAAAAGCAGCTGATTGTCTCTGTACCGGTCACCATGGACAATGGTGACGTCGAGGTGTTCACCGGATACCGGGTGCTGTACAACACGTCGCGCGGTCCCGCCAAAGGCGGCATTCGTTTTGACAAGATGGTCACCTTGGATGAGGTGAAGGCGCTGGCGGCGTGGATGACGTGGAAGTGCGCCGTCGTGAACCTGCCATTCGGTGGTGCCAAGGGCGGCGTGATCTGTGATCCCCTCAGCATGAGTGTGGGGGAACTGGAACGCGTGACGCGCCGGTACACGAAAGGCATCATCTCGCTGCTTGGACCGGACACCGATGTGCCCGCGCCCGACGTCAATACGAATGAGCGTGTGATGGCGTGGGTCATGGACACGTATTCCATGCATGTCGGTCGCACGGAAAACGCCGTCGTCACCGGGAAGCCGGTGGAAATGGGCGGCTCACTCGGACGGCGTGAGGCAACCGGGCGTGGGGTGATGCTCATGACGCGCGAAGCGCTGGCGCACTTGGGCCTCAAGATCGAAGGGGCAACCGTGGCGGTGCAGGGGTTTGGCAACGTCGGTTCGATCACCGCCAAGCTGCTCGTGCAGGCCGGATGCCGGATCATCGCGATCGGAGACCGCGCGGGCGCCTTTCATAACGCCAACGGGATCGACGTCGACGACGCCATTGCCTACGTCAACAAACACCGGTCGCTCGAGGGGTTCACCGGGGCTGACGCGATCGACCCGGACGACTTGCTGACGATGGACGTCGACGTGCTGGTGCCAGCGGCGCTCGAGAACGTGATCACCACAAAGAACGCGCCGAAGATGCGCGCCAAGGTCATCGTGGAGGGCGCGAATGGGCCCACGACCGCGGCTGCCGATCCAATCCTCGATGAGAAGGGCATCTTCGTCGTCCCCGACATCCTGGCCAATGCGGGTGGCGTGACCGTGTCGTACTTCGAGTGGGTGCAGGACCGGATGGGATACTTCTGGTCGGAAGCGGACGTGAATGAGCGGCTGGGCGGCATCATGACGCGCAGCTTCCAGGACGTCCTGCAACTGTCCAAGCAGCACAAGGTGAACATGCGAACGGCGGCGTACATGCTGTCGATCAGTCGCGTGGCCACGGTGCATCGCCTGCGTGGCATCTACGCCTGAGCACGGCGGGCAGATCAGCGTCGACGCGTACATGATCCTCGTGTGCGCGTCGCGCTGCTGACGGTCGGCCGCCCGCGTCAGTCGGGACTTGCCGATGCGATTCGCGAGTATGAAACGCGCGCGGCGCGCTATTGGTCGCTCGACGTGATCGAGGTCAAAGAAGAGTCCGCGCGCGGTCTGTCCGTCGACCAGGTGCGTGAACGCGAAGGGGCCCGCCTCCTCGAGCGAGTGACCCCCGATGCCCGCGTCGTCGCGTGCGATCCGGGGGGCGACGTGCTGGACTCGGAGGCGTTTGCGGCGTGGCTCGGTGAGCAGCGCGACCGTGCGCAGAACGTGGCATTCGCGATCGGGGGGGCCTACGGGCTCGGTGACGCGGTCAAGCGTCGGGCAACTCGTCGGCTGTCACTGGCACCGTGGACGCTTCCGCACGAACTTGCACGTCTCGTGCTCGCCGAACAGCTCTATCGGGCGGGCACCATCTCCCGCGGAGAACCGTACCACAAGTGAAGCCAGAGCTCGACGTAGACAGTGCAGGGGCCGATGGCGCGACGCCGTCGGCCTGGTTCGTGCGCAGCGTCCCACTCGGTGGATCCCCGCTGTCGCGTGCGTTGCAGGCCGACCCGGCGATGCACGGCTGGCTCGCCCCGCGTCCGGCCGACCTGGCGGGATGGACGTCGCACGTTCGAGCGCTGCAGTTGCGCGCCAGAGAGACGGACTGGCTGACGCCGCTCGCGCCGGCGATTGCGGCCACGGGGCGCGCCGCCGAACGACTCGGCCGCGCCGCCGCGCACGGCGTTGTGGTCACGACTGGTCAGCAGCCCGGTCTGTTTGGTGGTCCGGCCTACACGTTCAGCAAAGCGCTGAGCGCCCTCGCGATGGCCGATGCGCTGGAAGAGGCAACGGGCGTTCCGATTGCGCCGATCTTTTGGGCCGCCAGTGATGATGCCGATTGGGTGGAAGCGGCGGTCACGTATTTCGCCACGCCGAACGGGCTGCAGACCGTGTCGCTCGAAGGTCCCGCGACCAACGGCATTGCGATGTCGGACGTCACACTCGGGCCCCTGCAGTCTGCGCTGGATGTGTTGCGCAGCGCCTGCGGATCGATGGCACACGAGAGCATCCTGACAGTGGTGGAACACGCGTACGTTCCGCATGCCACCGTGGGCGCCGCGTATGTCCAGCTGTTGCGTGCCACACTCGAACCACTTGGCATTGCCGTGCTGGATGCTGCGCACCCCGCGCTGCGACAGGCCGCAGATCCGATACTGCGACGCGCGCTGCAGCAGGCGTCCGCGGTGCAAGACGCGCTCATCGCACGCACGGCTGCCATCGTTGCGGAAGGATTCACGCCGCAGGTGGACGTGATGGACGCGCTGACGCTGGTGTTTCGCACCGAGAGTGGAGACTCCGGCCGGGAGCGCGACCGAGTGCGAACCCGTGTGCCGGTTGGCGATGCCGCACGCGTCGTGCGCGAGGCCGACCCGGCCACTCTCGGGTCGAACGTGCTGCTGCGGCCCGTTGTCGAACGGGCACTGCTGCCGACCATCGCGTATCACGCGGGACCGGGCGAATACGCCTACTTCGCGCAAGTCGCGCCGGTGGCGGCGGCGCTCGGGTTGGACGCACCGATCGCCGTGCCGAGGTGGTCGGGTGAAGTGATCGAACGTCGGGCTGAGTTGTTGCGCGACCGACTGGGGATTGACGACGCCTCACTGCTGGATCCGCATGCGGCGGAGACCCAGGTGGCGCGGGCCGCCGTCGACATGGATACGCAGGACGCCATCGAGCGACTGCGCGTGGCGATTGAAACACAGGTCCGTGCCGTCGGCGACGCCGTGGCGCGCGCCGATGACCTCGTGATGCCGGAAGTGGTGTCGGGACTGGCGGGCGACCTCGAGCAACGCATTCTGCGATTCGAACGCCGCGTGCTGGCGGGAACGAAACGTCGCGAGACGGAGCGCCTGCGCGAAGTGGCGGCGGTCCGGGCCGCACTTCGGCCGCATGGCACGTCGCCCGAACGCACATTGAATCTTGTTCCCATGCTGGCGCGCTACGGGCCAGCGGTGTTCGACGCGATGCGCAGTCATGCTCGCGCCTATGTCGAGCGACTTGTCACCGCGCCCTGATCCCGCGCCGGAGGCATCCGGCGCGCGCAGTGCCTCGGTGGTATTTGCCGGAATCCTGATCAGTCGATTGCTCGGCCTGGTTCGACAGATGCTGTTCGCGCGATACTTCGCGACCAGCGCCGAAGCCGACGCATTCACCGCCGCATCGAAGATCCCGAATCTGCTGCGCAATCTGCTGGGCGAAGGGACACTCTCCGCGTCCTTCGTTCCCGTCTATTCGCGCCTGTTGGAGCGGCGCGACGAGGCAGGTGCGCGCGCGCTCGCCGCCGCGGTGCTCGGGCTGTTGCTGACGGGTGTGTCGGCGTTGACACTCGTGGGCATCGCCACTGCGCCGATTCTCACCACGGTGTTTGCGCCCGGATTCGATCCCGCGCGTGCCGAACTGACCACGCGATTGACGCGCGTGCTCTTTCCGATGACGGCGCTGATGGTGCTGAGTGGCTGGTGCCTCGGCGTGCAGAACTCGCATCGGCGGTTCTTCTGGTCGTACGCGAGCGCGGCGCTGTGGTCGATCGCGCAGATCGTGTTGCTGCTCTGGTGGGGAGACGCGGCGGCGTCATTGTCGCAGTTGGCGTGGTGGCTGGCGTGGGCAACCCTGGCAGGATCATTGCTGCAGGTGGCCGCTCAGTTGCCGGAGGTCATTCGCCTCATTGGCGTGGTGCGTCCCACCCTCGACCGGCGTGCTGAGGGCGTACGCGACACGCTGCGCAACGTGCTTCCGGTGCTCGCGTCGCTGGGCGTGGTGCAGATCTCCTCGCTGATCGATCTGCAAATCGCCTCGTACCTGCCGCGTGGAACGGCGTCCAACCTGTACTACGCCAACCTGATCGCGCTGCTGCCGGTGTCGCTGTTTGGTGTGTCGGTGGCGGCGGCGTCGCTGCCGGAATTTTCCCGGGACTCGGGCGCCGCGCGCGAAAGTGTGTTGCTGGAACGGCTGCGTGGCGGCTGGCAGCGCATTCTTTTCTACATCGTGCCGTGCGCCGTGGTCTTCGTGTGTTACGGCGACCTGTGTGTGGGACTGTTGCTGCGCACGGGGCGCTTTGGCGCCGCCGAGCAGCGCGCGGTTTACCTGGTATTGGCCGCGTATGCGGTCGGTCTCATCAGTTTCGCGTCCGTCAAACTGCTGGCCTCGGCGCACTATGCAC
>JAGNMU010000235.1 GCA_017991005.1 Gemmatimonadaceae bacterium
TCATGAAGCTGAGCTACCTCTTCCGGGTGCAATAACCGCCATGCGGATCTGCCTCACGCACCACCTCACCGCCGCAGGGGTCGCGGTGCTGGTCGCGGGTCTCGCGGCCATGCCCGTCGCGGCGCAGGGGTCGACCGATACGGTGCGCGCGCAGGTCACCCCGCTCGCGCCGGTGGTGACCGCTGCCGAGGCGCTCAAAACCAAGCTCGACGAAGTGGGCTTCACACATCGCAAGGCGTATTCCGGTGTGCCGGCCAGTCAGTTTCTCACCCGCTTTGACATCGAGAAGCGCGCGGTGATGGACTTGAGTCAGTTGTTGCGGCGCATGAAAGGACGCGCCTGGGGATGCGGCGAGAGTGTGCTGTTCATCGACGGTGTCATTCAGGCCACGCCGATTCCCGACAAGGCCGTTGATACGGTGAAATTTCAGCCCACCGACACCCGTGGCAAAGGCATGCCACCCGTCGTGGCCGTGCCGATGCCCAAGGCCAATCCCCTGGACATGATCCCGGTCAACATGGTGGACGCACTCGAGGTCTACGTGGGGCCGTCGGAAATTCCGCTCGAGTTCAAAGCGGCGTTTCGGCAGGCCCGCTGCGTCGTGGCGGTGTGGACGCGGTAGGCGCGAGCGCACGCACCTGGAGAGACCGCTCGAGAACAGCTCGAGGAACTGCGAACTTCTGAACGCGAAGCTCGCCGAGATGCACTGGAGGACGCGAAGAACAGCACAACACATTTTGTGCTGTGTATGCTGTTCCTCGCAGTTTCTCTGCGAGCTTCGCGTTCAGAAGTTCGCAGTTCCTCTTGCCGTTCTCCGGTAGAGAGCGGTGCCTCGTGTCCGCGTTATGGCTTGGAGACGAGTTTGAGTCCGACAATCCCCACGACGATCAACACGATGCAGACCAGTCGGGCGACGGTGGCCGGCTCGCGAAACATGAGCATGCCGACGAGCGCCGTGCCGACCGTGCCTATACCGGTCCACACGGCATACGCCGTGCCGAGCGGGAGCGTGCGCAGTGAGACGGCGAGCAGTGCCATACTGATGACGAGCGACACGGCCGTCGCGACGGTTGGCCAGAGGCGCGTGAGTCCCTCGGACTGTTTGAGTCCGACGGCCCATCCGATCTCGAAGAGACCAGCCACCACCAACGCAAGCCATGCCATGAGGGCAAGCTAGATCGTGTCTCCTGCCTCGACAACCAGCCAACACCTCTCGCGACAGATGGCTGGGCACAGTCGTATTCGGCGTGCAGCGCGGTTCCTCGCGCGCGCCGTTCGGCGCGCGTGTGCGGCCCTGTTGGTGACGGCCAGTGTGAGCGCGATGGCTCACGCACAGGCACGCCAACAACAGCCGCCCGCGCCAGAAACACCGGACTTGGCCGCCGCCGCGCGTCGCATCATGCTGGGTGCGGAGTACGCGGCACTCATCACGACCGATGCGAGCGGCGCGCCGCAGGCGCGCACGGTGCAGCCGCTGCCACCGGACGCCGACTGGGTGGTGTGGTTTGCGACGAATCCGCGCACACGAAAGGTCCGCGAGATTGCGCGCGACAACCGAGTCGTCCTGCATTACTTCGACCGTGCGACGTTGAGCTACGTGAGCGTGATTGGCCGTGCCACCGTGATCGCCGATCGACGCACCAAAGACGCGCACTGGAACAGCGCGTGGAGCGCGTTCTATCCGGACCGGGACACGAGTGTGGTACTCATCCGCGTGGTGCCGAATCGACTCGAGATTGTGAGCAGCACGCTTGGCATTGCCGGCGACGCGGCCACCTGGCGCCCCCCGACGCTCAACCTGCCCGCAAAGCGACCGGAATAGCCGTCGGCGCGTTGCAGCGCACGCTCGATCACCGACGCAAACGGCTACAACAAATGCGGATTGCGCCGCCAGACTGACACCGTCAACGCCGTGGCGAACGACACCCACGTGACATACGGCAGGAACAAGACACCCGCCACCACGTCCTTCGCCCAGAATGCGATCATGGTGGCCACCACACTCGTCAGCAGAAAACTGACTTCGACCGTGGATGCGAGTCCGCTACGCTTGACGAAAAAGAACCAGCTCCAGCCCGCGTTGAACGCGAGTTGCACGCCATAGAGCAGCAATTCGGCACGCGCGCCTTCAAATCCGTACGTGCGCCAGATGCGCCAGGCGGCGACCGCCATGACCACGTAGAGCACGGTCCAGGCGGGCCCGAAGAGCCACGCCGGTGGTGCCCAGCTGGGCTTGTTGAGCTGCGCATAGAAATCGCGAGCGGCCCCTGCGGTAACGGCGCCGCTGATCGCAGCGACACTAGTGCCCAGTATCCACATGGACAATGAAAGAATGGTTCGCTGCATGTCCGAATGATGGCAGGTCCCGGTGTCGAATGACAGTCAGCGCCGGGAGTAATCGTGCGTCAGTCGGAAGGAGCGCACCAGAATTGATACATCGATGCAAACGTGTCGGGATGCGCCTGCTCAAACTGCTCCCACGCGGTCAGGTCCAGGAGCGCGTGACTTCCCTGCTCTGCCTGGAACCGTGCCTGCACCGGCTGCGGCAACTGGAACCCGAGAAACTGAAGCCGGAGTGTAGCCATCGCCTCAGCAAGTTCGGGGATCGTGTAAGTACGCTCCTGCACATGCATCACCAGATCACGAAACCCGCTCAGCGAGAAGAAATCGGCGAACGCTAGGATGCCGCGCGCCGGGTGTGCCGCCGGCAGCGCCAGAATGACCCGTCGCGCCGCACGCAGACCAGCCGCGTCGGGCGCCAGTCCGGTCTCGCGAATGACCGAGCGCGCCGCCTCCACACTCGCTCTCGCCAGCGTGCTGTACAATCCGATCTTCATCACGCCGCCGGGCGCGAGCCATGCGCGCAGACGGCGCCACCCGTCGAGCGGGTCGCGCAAGTGATGCAAGACGCCCGAACAGGAGATCATCATGAACGGTGCATCGCGTGGCTCGAACTCCAGCAGATCCGCCTGCGCGAATTGCACCGTCGATACGCCCAGACGCGCCGCCATCCGCGCACCATAGGCCAAGCTGGCGCGGCTCAGATCGATGGCCAGAATGCTGGCGTCGGGATGCGTGCGCGCCAGTTGCACCGGCTGCTGACCACTGCCGCAGCCCGCCACAAGCACCCGCCGATTGACGGAGATCTCGGTCGTGGCGCTAGCCGTCGGTCGCACACTGCGGATGAACGCATCCAACGACACGGCGCGCGTCTGCGGCACCATCACCCAGCGAGGATACGGATTGTCCTCGTACATCTCTCGGACGGCGCTCGAGACCTCGTCATGGATCGGCGACAGCACGTCCATCGCGCGGGCAAGACGCCGCTCCTCCGCGACTTCGTTGAGTTGCGTCTCGATCAGCGGTCGTACGACATCGTCCCAGTGGTCCGTCGGCATCTCGCGCAGCCGCTCGGCCTCCGCGATCGCATGCAGCGGCGAAAAGAGTGCGGAGAGCAACACGAGTGGCCGGAGCAGTTCGGTGGTACGTGTCTCGTCGTCCAACGCGCGCGCCAGCCTTGCCCGCACCTCCTCGAGCAACGGCCCGTCGCGTTCGTCCACCATCCACGCGTACTCGGTGTTGAAACACTGCGCCGCCAGGGCCCCTGCAAACACCCACATCGCATCGGTGCCGGTGCCCGTCTGCCAGGCCTGCAGCATGTGACTGCGCACCTCGGTGAGCGCACGTTCCAAGGGCACATCGGTCACAATCACCCGCGGAAGTGCTGAGCGCAGCAGCTCGTGCGACCACACAGCCAACAGCGCCCGATCGGTGGCCGCACGCTCCGCCGCCGTCGTTGGCACCTGCATGAGTGCGGGCAGATCGAGTTCGGCGGCAACCAGACCCAACACGGCACCGGCAATCGACTGCGCATTCACGTGCGGATCGGTGATCAGCAATCGCAGGACCTGTCGCACCACCTCATTGCCCGACTGAAGGCCAACGCCCTGCAGCATCGACGCCAGCAGGTACCTGAGCGACTCCTGCGCGGGTTGCGCCGCAACCGCGGTGAAGAGCAAGACCAGTGCATCACCTGTACGCCCATCGGCATTCAAGGTCAGCGCGAGATTGTGTTGCGCCTCGGCAAAGCCGGCACGGGACGCCAGCGCCCGTTCGAACAGGACGCGTGCCTCCGCGTACTGGCCGAGCACCCGATGCACGTCGCCGAGAGTGTTCAGAAACTCGGCGCGGGTCGGCGCCATGGCGACGGCGCGCTGCAAGGGTTCGACGGCCTCGAGCGAACGACCGCTGTGATGCAGCAACACGCCGAGCAGGTACTGCGCATCCAGATTGCCCGGATCGCGGCGCAGTAGCTGCCGATATTTCGATTCCGCCTCGGAGAGGCGATTGGCCTGATGTGCGCGGAGCGCTGATTGCAGCGCCGCGGCGTTCGCGGGTGTGCTCATGCCGGGATGGTGGAGGCAGCGAAATCCGTCTCACCGGAAGAATGGCATACCACGCGGCGCTTCGCCCGTTGTCAGAGGTCCCGCTGACACTTGGGGTATGCAATGTCTACGGAAGGCCCTTCGGCTCCTGAAGGCCGTACGTCAATGGCTCGCCGTGCCGCGGTGCGATCACTGCGGAATGCGACCCGGCGTGCTGTTCTTTCGGAGTGTCTGGAGTTGTGCGGAATGCGCGCTGCGCCGCGAGTGACCGGTTCCGTCGGACTTGCCTTTGGTCACCCGACGTGCTCGCCCACAATGACCAACGCCCGTCCGGAAGTCCGGACGGGCGTTGGGTGCAGTCCTGCGTGACGCGCTGCGCTACGCGATGCGCTACGCGTTGCCTGACGCGTTGCGTGACGCGCTGCGAATGCCTCAGGCGGCCGGCGTCGCCTGCTTCTTGCGGCGGCTGGCACCGAAGACCGCAATCATGCCTGCACCGAGCAGCACGTACGTGGAGGGCTCGGGCACGACGTTTGTCGTCTGAAGCGAGAACGAACCGGTGACGAACTCCTGCACACCACCGCGACCCGGATAGTACTGGCCGTTGTTGCCGTGCGACATGTTGACGTCGGTGAGCACGTAGGCATTTGACCAGTCCGCGTTCACGCCGGTGGTCGAGTACCAGTTGTTGGCCTGGGTCACGAATACGCCGTTCGGTGCAGTCGGGCTGCCTCCCAGCAGCGACCAGATCGACGCATGCAGATCGCCCCACTGCGACGTCGCGGTCGACGTGAACAGCGTGGTCAGGTAGAACGCCTTGCGATAGTCGGTCAGCTCACCAGCACCAAAACGGGTGTTGGCCATGTTGCCGTTCTGCAGATTCGTCACGTTCGCCGTATACGGCGCGTTCATGCTGATGTGATTGTAGTAGTCCACGCAGTACACGGTGAACAGAGTGCCCGAGTTGAAGAGCGATCCATTCGATGTGGCCTGCGCGTTGTACGGCCCGACATAGACCCCCTGCGCTACGGTGCTGCCAGCGCCGGTCAGTTTGAGCGTCTGCTGCTGGGCCGACGCAAGGGACGGCGCACAGAGGGCAGCAGCGAGTGCAATGGTGGCGAATGAGCGGCGTGTCATGGTCGGGCGTCCTTTCCAGAAGAGTGTTGTTCAGATGCCAGCCTCTAGTGCAAGCGCGATGCCACGGCGGTTCGGCGCACCGCAAACTCCATAAATGATTACACTGCAACACTTTATGAGATTTGTGACTATTTGACGGCGAGACTGGTGCCGCGGCGATACGGCCGAGTTCGTCGCAGTGCTGAAATCACGCCACAGTGCGCTGCAACAGTTCGGGCCGCTCATCAAACTTGAATCCGGGTTGCTGGCGCGCACACAAAAGCCCGCCGACGCTATCGCGTTGGCGGGCTTTCGAGGTGTTCGCAGAATACCACATCGGGACGGCGGGATTCGAACCCGCGACCCCCTGAACCCCATTCAGGTGCGCTACCGGGCTGCGCTACGTCCCGTCCGGGCAACCACCGTTCGGTCACCGGACAGATCGCGGAACATAAACCACCCGTTCTCACCCGACCACCCCCGGCCATGAATCGTTCGTCAGCCTGGGGCTTTCGTCACGATGTCCGCCCCGGTGGGTAAGGGGGTCATCAACGCGTGCGCCACCGCGCGGTGCAGCTCCTCCAACGCGATCGGCTTTTGCAATACCGCACGCGCGCCAACCGCCGCGGCCTTCTCACTCGTCAGCCGATGACTGAAACCGGTCAGGATCAGTACCGGCAGCGTGGGCGCAATCGCCAAGACGCGCTCCGTCAGCACATCGCCGGTGAGCCCTGGCATCGTCTGGTCGGTCAGCAGCAGGTCGACGGCGTCGGGGGCGTCGGCAATCGCCTGAAGGGCGCTCCGCGGATCGGAGAAGACGCGCACGGCGTACCCGGCGCGCGTCAGCGACCGCTCCAGCACACGGGCGACCGACGGCTCATCATCCACCACAATCAACCGTGCTCCCGACCTCGCATCGGCCGCGCCACGCCCAACCACCGCCTGGTTGTCGGCGCTCGTGTCACGCAGCGTTTCGTCCGCGGACGGAAACTCCACGTCCACGGTTGTCCCGGCGCCGGGCGCGCTGGTGAGCTGCACTCGCCCGCCATGGGCCGCCACAATCCCATGAATCACGGCCAACCCCAGCCCCGTCCCCTCTCCCGTGGGCTTCGTCGTAAAGAACGGCTCGAAAACGTGCTCGCGCACCGTATCGGTCATCCCGACGCCGGTATCACTCACGATCAATCGCAC
>JAGNMU010000236.1 GCA_017991005.1 Gemmatimonadaceae bacterium
GCAACACACCGCCGACATCGTCGCGCGATCGCGCTTCGTCGATCGCTCGCCCCAACTCCTGAATGGTCGCATCGTTCAGGGCGTTCAGCTTGTCCGGCCGGTTGACCGTAATCGTGGCGATGCGGTCAACGACCTCGAAGGTGAGGAACTGGTAGGACATGGTGCGGGCGGGACAGAAGTGGGCCACAGAAATTTCCGCGGCACGTGCGGCGGGAGCGGCGAAATCTAGCTAGGTTCCCGCCGTGCTTCCCATTCCTGCCGTCGCCTGGTCACCCGACCGTCGGGCCCTTCGTTATCTCGATCAACGTGCGCTGCCATCGCGCGAAGTCGTCTGCGACGCCCGGTCGCTGGACGAGGTCATCGAGGCCATTCGGACGCTCGCGGTGCGCGGCGCACCCGCCATTGGGGTCGCCGCCGCGATCGGGTTGGCCGTGGCGCTCGAAGAGGGCACGGCCACTGACGCGCCGCAAGCGCGAGCCGTCCTCCCGGCGTATGCCGAGCGTCTGATCGCCGCCCGCCCGACCGCCGTGAATCTCGAGTGGGCGGTCCGTCGCATGCTGGTGCACGTCGCCGATGTCGCCGACGACCTCCTCTTTGCGGCGCTGCGCGACGAAGCGGAGCGCATTCTGCAGGAGGACATCGCCATGTGCGCCGCCATCGGCCAGCACGGGTTGGTGCTGATCCCCGATGGCGCACGCGTGCTCACGCACTGCAATGCCGGCGCACTGGCGACTGCAGGCACCGGCACGGCCCTGGCGCCGGTGTACGCCGCTCACGCGGCCGGCCGACGCGTCACCGTATTCGCGGATGAAACGCGTCCGCTGCGACAAGGGGCACGTTTGACGGCGTGGGAAATGCAGCGGCTTGGCGTGCCCGTCTCGGTCCTTCCCGACGGCGCGGCGGCATCGCTGCTGCGTACCGGAAAGGTGGATCTCGTCATCGTCGGTGCAGACCGCATCGCCGCCAATGGCGACGTCGCCAACAAGGTGGGCACCTACGGCGTGGCGCTCGCCGCGCACGCGCACGGCATTCCGTTCTATGTGGCCGCGCCGTGGAGCACGATCGACCCGGCCACACCGACAGGCGCCGCGATCGTCATCGAACACCGTGGCGCCGAAGAGCTCGGCGACCTGCCTGGCGGCGTGGGCGTGTGGAATCCCGCATTCGATGTGACGCCACGCGACTTGATCACCGGATACCTCACCGACCGCGGATTCGTCGAGCCGCCGTTCACCAGCCTCTGACCAGGACGCCTCCCATGACCTGCATTCTCGCCATCGATCAGGGCACGACCGGATCCACGTGTCTGATCGTCGCACGCGACGGTCGCGTGTTGGGCCGTGGCTATCGCGAGATCACGCAGTACTATCCGGCGCCTGGGTGGGTCGAGCACGACGCGCACGAAATTCTCGATCGCACGCTCGACGCGGCACGTGAGGCCATTGCACAGGCAGGCGTGGTGCCTGTGGCGGTGGGGATCACCAATCAGCGCGAGACGATCGTCCTCTGGGAACGCGCCACCGGTCGCGCCGTGCACAAGGCCATCGTCTGGCAGGATCGACGCACAGCCGAGCGATGCGCGGCGCTGGCACCGCATGCCGAGATGATCGCCGCGCGTACGGGGTTGGTGACCGATCCCTACTTCAGCGCCACCAAGCTGGAGTGGTTGTTGGCACGTCCCGATATGCGCGAGCGTGCCTTGCGCGGTGAGCTGGCCGCCGGCACGATCGACAGTTGGCTGATCTGGCATCTCACCGGCGGGGTGGTGCATGCCACCGACCACACGAATGCGTCGCGCACCATGCTCTATGATCTCGATGCGCGCGACTGGCACGATGAGCTGTGCACCCTCTTCGGTGTGCCGAAGTCCTTGCTGCCTGCCGTCCTCCCATCTGGTGGCCACTTCGGCGTTACGGTGCCAGCACTGCTTGGGCATGCTCTCCCGATCGCCGGCGTGGCCGGCGACCAGCAGGCGGCGCTGTTCGGCCAGGGCGGATGGCACGCCGGTGGCGGGAAGAACACCTACGGCACGGGCGCTTTCCTGCTGCTCAATACGGGTGCACACCGTCCGGCCCCGGGTAGCGGCCTGCTCACGACGATCGCGTGTGATGAACGTGGCGCTCCCGTATACGCGCTCGAGGCGAGCATCTTCATTGCGGGCGCAGCGGTGCAGTGGTTGCGCGACGGACTGGGACTGATCGCGACCGCTGGCGAAACGGAGGCCATGGCGCGCTCACTGGCGAGCAACGATGGCGTGTACTTCGTGCCCGCGCTCACCGGACTCGGCGCGCCCGACTGGGAGCCCAACGCCCGTGGGACGATCGTCGGTCTCACGCGCGGAACGTCCCGTGCGCACTTCGCACGCGCGGCGCTCGAAGCGATGGCGTATTCCACGTACGACGTGCTGGGCGACATGCGCCGTATGGGCAATGTGCCGTTCGATCTGCTTCGGGTGGACGGCGGCGCCACGCACAACGACTGGCTCATGCAATTTCAGGCGGACGTGCTGGGAGTCCCGGTGGAGCGCCCCGATATCGTCGAAACCACCGCACTGGGCGCCGCCGGTCTCGCAGGGCTCACTGTCGGGCTGTGGAAGAACGGCGCGGAGTTCCTCGCCTCCCGGCACTTTGCGCGGTTCACGCCGGGCGAGGGACGTGAGGCGGCGGCCAAAGCACACAGCGGCTGGCGGCGCGCGGTTCGGACCGCCCTGGTGTGGGCGCGGGATAACGGGGAGCACGCGTAGGGCGCCCGTCCCAGCCCTGACGGGACCGATCACGTCGGCTATCTTGAAGGCATCTCGCAGTCCCCTCGAGGATGCCCTTGAAAGCCCGTACGAAATTCCTCGTCGGCGGTGTACTGGTACTTGGTACCGCCGGCTATCTGATGGCCAGCTCGATCGAAGAGACGTCGCAGTTTTATCTGACGCCGTCTGAACTCTCCACGAAGGTCGCGAACAATCCGCGCTTCGTGAACACGGGGGTCAAGATCGGCGCGCGCGTCGTGAGTGGTACCATCGTGCGCGACCCATCGGGCCGCTCACTCACGTTCAAGATGACCGACGGGGCCAAAACCTACGACGTCGCCTATCGCGGCATTGCGCCGGACACGTTTACCGACGGCGTCGATGTCGTGGTCGAAGGACGCCTCGACGCGAGCGGGACCTTTCAGGCCACCACGTTGCTGGCCAAGTGTGCGTCGCGCTACGAGAACGCGCCCGACAAATACAAGCAGACACCGGGGTATCAAGGCGCGTCGGCACCCCGCGCATGATTCTGATTGGCGAACTGTCGATCTGGGTCGCCCTGCTGATGGCGGCCTGGACCGCTACGGTGTCGTTCGCGGGTGGCATGCAGGGGCGGACGTATCTGGTCCGCAGTGGTGAGCGAGCCATGTACGCCACCTTTGGATTCACGGTGCTCGCGTCGGCCGGCATGCTGTACGCGCTGTTCACGCACGACTTCTCCATCAAGTTCGTCGCGTCGCATACCAGCATCAACCTGCCCAAGGCCTATACGCTGTCTGCATTCTGGGCGGGACAGTCCGGCTCGATGCTGTTCTGGTGTCTCATCCTCACCACGTATGCAGCGATTGCGGTCGCTGCAAACCGGAAAGCGAACCGCGCCATGATGCCGTGGGTGACCGGCACGCTCGGCGTGGTGTCGTTGTTCTTCCTGATGACGATGTGTTTCGGCGCCAATCCGTACGAGCGACTCGATTGGGTGCCGGCGGATGGACGCGGCATGAATCCGCAATTGCAGAATCCCGGCATGGCGATTCATCCGCCCATGCTGTATCTCGGCCTCGTTGCGGCGGCAGTGCCGTTTGCCTTTGCCATCGGCGCGCTCGTGACTCGGCAACTCGATGCGGCGTGGCTGGGATCGGTTCGTCGATGGGCGCTCGTGTCGTGGTTCTTCCTCACCATCGGCATCGTGCTCGGCATGTGGTGGGCATACGTCGAACTCGGCTGGGCCGGCTACTGGGCGTGGGATGCCGTCGAGAATTCGTCGTTTCTGCCCTGGCTCACCGCCACGGCGTTCCTGCACAGCATCATGATTCAGGAAAAGCGCGGCATGCTGCGCAAATGGAATGTCACGCTCGTCGTGGTGACGTTCCTGCTGACCATTCTGGGCACGTTCATCACGCGCAGTGGTGTGATCAACAGTGTGCACGCGTTCTCGCAGTCGCCGGTGGGCAACTGGTTTCTCGGGTTCCTGATTGGCGCCACGGCAATCACGGCGTATCTGGTCTCCACCCGCCTCGATGACCTTCAGGCGAAGGCCGAACTCGAGAGCATGGTGAGTCGCGAAGCGGCCTTCCTGTACAACAATCTGGTGCTCGTTGGCATTTGCTTCGCGACCCTGTGGGGAACGCTGTTCCCAATTCTCTCCGAAGCGGTCAAGGGCGAAAAAATCGAAGTCGGGGCGCCGTTCTTCAATCAGGTGAACGGGCCGTTGGGATTGTTGCTGCTGGCGCTCACCGGCATCGGTCCACTGATCGCCTGGCGCCGTGCGTCCATTGCCAACTTGCGCCGACAATTCGTGGCGCCGGTCGCCGCGGGCGTGGTCACCGTGACCGTCCTTTTCGCTTTGGGCATGCGCGAGTGGTACGCTCTGGTGTCCTATCTGCTGGCTGGCTTCGTCCTCGGCACGATCGTCCAGGAATTCGTGAAGGGCATCGGCGCGCGTCGCCGCATGTACAGCGAGGGTTTGTTCCAGGCATCCACCAGATTGATCGGCCGGAATCGTCGCCGGTATGGTGGGTACATCGTGCACTTCGGCGTGGTCGTGCTCTTCTGCGCGTTTGCGGGTCTCGTCTACAAAAAGGACATCACCGCAACGCTCAAGACGGGCGAATCCGTGACCGCCACCGACGCCTATGGCAGTACATGGACCTTCACCAGCCAAGGGATCTCCACGTTCGATGAACTCAATCGCAACGTCGTAGCCGTAACGCTCAACATCACGCGTGACGGCAAGCCGATGGGATTGCTGACCAGCGAAAAGCGGCAGCATGTCGACAGCCGCGGCGAGCCGACCTTCGAACCGTCCACCGAAGTTGGCATTCTGGAATCTCCCCGCCAAGACGTGTACATGGTGTTCACGGGTGCCATCGACAAGGATACGGCGGCGATTCACATCAATTTCAATCCGCTCGTGTGGTGGGTCTGGTTTGGCGGCATCATGATGGCATTTGGCGGCATCATCGTGATGTGGCCGCAGGCGCAGCGCGCCGAGCGCGAGAGTGGATACGTTGCCGTCATGCCCGCGCACAGTGAACTCGTGGCGGCCGGACGATGACCGGCGCACAGACGACGCGCGATACGCCGGACGATGCAATCGGTGGCACGTCAGGTAGTGCACCGCGCATGACGCGTCGCGAATTCGCCCAGCGTCTTCGCACCGGCGCACAGTGTGTCGGTGCGTGCGTGATCGCCGAGTCGCTTGGGGCCGCGCGCCTGTCCGCCCTGCAGGCCGGGCAGCCGTCGGCCGCCAGCAACGTGGAGATGACGGCAGATTCGTACAAGCCGGTGCGTCGTCCGCCCAAGCCCAACGCGGTCAGGTCGATGGACGACAAGCAGGTGGAGACGTTTGAGCGGACGTTGTCATGTCCCTGCCCGTGCACTCTCGATGTGTACACGTGCCGCACCACCGATTTCACGTGCGGCATTTCGCCGGCCGTGCATCGTGATGTGCAGGCACTCGTGGACGGTGGCTATAGCGCCGACGAGATCATGTCCGCGCTGACCGATACGTACGGCGACATCATTCTCATGACGCCGCGACGGGAAGGGTTCAATTTGTTGGCGTGGGTGGCGCCCTTCTCCGCGCTTGGACTGGGTGCGCTTGGAATTGCCGCGCTGCTGCGACGCTGGCAACGGAACGCCGTCACCTCGGCAACCGTCGCGTCCGGAACGGTCGCACGCACGTCGCCTGCGGCACCGCACGCCATGCCGGGGGTGGACGCAACGGCAGAGGAACTGGCCGAGCTCGATGCGGCGATCCGGGACGATCGTCGATGATGGCGCTCGCGGCATTACCTGAGGGCGCGATCCCGCTCGCGGTAGGGACGGCGCTCGCGTTGGGCGGACTGTCGCTGGTGTTGGCGCCGCTGATCAGCGGCGATGACACATCGGCTGCTGACACGAAGGCCCAGCGCGCAGCGACCAGCGCGGCGGACGCGGCCGCGGCGCGGACCGCGCGGCCGGCCGCAGATGGTGCGGTGGAAGCACTCCGCGAAATTGAGTTTGATCGGGCCACTGGCAAACTGTCCGACAGCGACTATCTGGAGCTCAAGCAGCGCTACACGCAGGCGGCGATTGATGAGATGCGCACGCTCAAACGGGCGCCGGTCGGGAGCGCTCCGATCGAGAGCGTACCGGTCGAAGAAGGCGATCCGGTTGAAGCGGCGATTCAGCGCGCACGCGCAATGCAGAAGGAATGCCGGGAGTGTGGTCCGCGGCCGGAACCGGACGCGGAATACTGCTCACACTGCGGAAAGTACCTTGCGCGCGCGTGCAAGGTTTGCGCCGCGCCAGTTGAAGAGATCGAAGCGCACTTCTGCAGTGGGTGTGGCGCAGAACTGCGCGCGGCGGTCGTCACGCCGGCGTGAAGGGACGCTCCAACAACAAGGGGGGCTCACGCGTCGCGTGAGCCCC
>JAGNMU010000012.1 GCA_017991005.1 Gemmatimonadaceae bacterium
GAACGCAACGATGCATCAGCGGCGTTGGAGCGGCCTTGAACGTGTGGACGAAGCCGGCATCGCCGCGATGATTTGCTCTCTAACCCATTCGCGGTGCTTCAACGGGAGGCTATGGTCGGCCCCCGGGCGCACGTGTACAGCGACCGACGGCCGCAGGCGGGCCAGGTCCCGGATGCCATCGAGGGGTGCGCTTCGATCTTGGTCGCCGTGCAGGAACGTCACTGCTACGCTGGTAGGCAACTGCAGCAGATCTGCGGTGACGTCGTAGCGGTAGATGACCTCCCACATCGTCGAGGTCGACGAGCGCCATGTCATCTGATTCAGATCTTCCGCCACTTCACGTGGCACGTCGTCCCCGGCCAGTATCGGCGCCGCCCATCCCAACAGTCGACGTCCAAGCAAGCACGCGAGCGCGAACGGCACCATGTGCGTCCAGATCCAACCGTTGTCGCGGCGGGCAACAAAGCGCTTGGCGTTGTCACCGCCGGCAAAGTAGGGCATGCTCACCAGCACGAGTCCACGCACCTGCGCCGGGTGGCGGGCAGCATACGTCACCGCCAAGCGAGCGCCGAGCGAGTGGCCGACAATAACGACTGGCCCCTGCGCCGCCAACGGCGTGATGACGCGCTCGAGCTCCGCGACATGTCGGCTTACCGAATATGTGGTCCACGGCTTCGGTGACTGACCAAACCCCAGCAGATCGATCAGGGCCAAGCGAAAGCGGTCGCGAAGGGGGGCCACCACCAACTCCCAATACCGAGTGGTTCCGCCGATACCAGGTAGGAACACCAGCAGTGGACCGCCTTCCCCGAGACGTCGGACAAACAGCGGTCGCCCGGTGTCCGTGCGATCCGCATCCGCGACGGCGAGTGCGGCGATTCCGAGCGACACAGTGCCCATGCCGAGCGCTACGCGCTTGATCCACCGGCGACGCGATCCACGCAGCTCGCTCATGCTGGCAGGCGCACTGCGCGTCGCTCACCGTTGCGACGAGGCAACGTTAAATCCGATCCCGCAGCGCATCGGGTGTCCACTGTTGCAACCACGACGACAGCACGGTCATACTCCCGGTGATCATGAGGATACCGATACCGATGAGCAACAAGCCGGACGCGCGCGACATCCACACGAGCGCTCCCTTGTATCGCTGGAACAGCGTCATGAAGCGGTCGATCATGAGCGCCGCCAGCAGGAACGGCACCGCCAGCCCGAGGGAGTACGCGAACAGCAGCAACAGACCGCGGTTGAGATCTGCGGACGACGCCGTGTACGTGAGGACGCCACCGAGAATGGGGCCGATGCACGGCGTCCACCCAGCCGCGAAGGCCATCCCCACGAGCACCGTGCCGAGGTAGCCCAACGGCTTATTCGCGACGTGCACACGGCGTTCTTTGGCGAAGACGCCGAAGTTAAAAACGCCGAGTAGATACAGACCGAGCACGATCACCAGCACCCCACCCACGCGGCTCACCCACTCGCGCTCTTGGTGAAACAAGCGGCCCAACACCGTGGCCGTGGCGCCAAGCGCCATGAACACCAGCGTGAAGCCCGTAACGAACAGCAAGGCGTGAATGAGTGTGGTGCGACGCGACCGTTGCGTGTCGTCCAGGCTCATCCCGGTGATGAAGCTGACGTAGCTCGGAATCAGCGGGAGAACGCACGGCGACAAGAAGCTCAGGACGCCCGCCGTGAAGCTGATGGTGACGCCAATCGACGCGGACTGGGTCACGATCCCAACGCGCGCTGAATGGCCGCCGTCAGGGTGGTATCTCCCGGCGCGATGGGGCCTGTCTTACGCCAGCGCAGGACGCCCTCGCGGTCGATAAGGAACGTTGCCGGCACGCCGACCACGAGGAACTTGGTCGATACGCGCTCGTCGGGATCACGCCAGATCGGGAAGGTCATCTGGAACTCGCGCATGAAGCTGCGAATTGCATCGTCAGTACCGTCGGTGTCGACGCTCACTCCAACGAGCTCAAGGCCCTGCGCCTGATACTTGGCGTGAATCGCGCGTAGCTCCGGAATTTCCGTTCGGCACGGGTGACACCACGTGGCCCAGACGTTGAGTAGCACGACCTTCCCGCGTTGGGCAGCGAGAGACACCGAGTCGCCGTCTAGCGAGACGGTCGCGTACGCCGGCGCCGGATAACCCACCTCTACGCGGCCGTCGCCCTCAGCCCCAATCGCGCCACGCTGCTCCGTGGACGTACAACTGCTCAGCGAGAGCATTGCGACCGCAATGAGCGCGGCACTGCGCGGTGCACGATGGCAGCGCCTCATCGGAACTCCGAGACCGAGGCGCGAGCGACACGCACGGCTGACGGACGACCCGGCACGGTCCACGCGAAAAGCACGTTCGCTCCTGCTACAGTGGAGCGCGGAAATCCGCTGGACCGCGCCGCCGAGCTCGAAGCGATGGTCAGTGGCGCGCCAACGCTGCCGTCTCGGCCAACACGCCGCGCGCGTACCGCCGCCACGTCACCACCGACCCGTTCCACCCAGGTCACCAGCGCCGCACCATCGGGTAGCAAAACCACGTCCACGCGACCCGCCGGGCTCCCGCCGTCAACGCGCACCGGAGCACCGAACGTGGCACCGGCATGGTCTGAGAAGGCCACGTTCACGCGGCCGCTGTCACCAGGGGCGGTGAACCATGCCAACGCCACCCGCGCGCCGTTGGCGGCCAGCGCGGGCCCGTTCACCGGACACGCCGCGATCTTCCATTGATCGTTGTGCACCGGCGTGCCGGCACGCCAGACACCGCCCACTCGGCGCGTCACGTAAATGTCGCGAATCTCGTCATGTGTGCGATTGCGATACGCCACGATAGGACCGCTGCTCGTCATCACGGCGGCGTTGAGGCAACAGTCGCAGGTCCGTTCGTCGAGTCGCACCTCGCGACCCAGCGACCCGTTGGAGCTGAGCGTCGTCGACACCAGCATCATCTCGTTGCCCGCGTCATGCCCGCTCGACGCGGGCGCTCCTGGCACCGGCTTTTTGAACTTGCGACCGTCGAGCCACACGGCCCCGAGCGTTTCGCCCTCGTGCCACATCGCGACGAAGCCGTGCTCCGTTTGCGAACTGTCGCGATGCGGCGTGACCGGAGGGCTCCACGTCTTCCCGCCGTCGGCCGACTGCGAAATGCGCACGCCGTACGCATAGGTACCCGCGCCGTTGCGCTGCAACCAATGGGCGGCCAGGCGATTGCCGCTCAATACCTCGAGCGACGGAAAGTCGGCCCAGTTCACGAAGAAGTCGCTGCGCGTGACGATAGTCTGCGCAGGCGACCAGCGCGTACCATCATGCACGGCGAAGCGGAGCGAGTAACCGGGATTCGCCGGTTCCAGCCACGACAGGTACACGCGGCCATCGGGTCCGACCGTCAAGTTCGGCTCGGCGCTTCCCGGAGCCGCCGGGCTCGCGATGCTGTCGATACTCGCGGCGCGTACGCGATCTGCCGGGCGAAGCGCCGCGTGTCGGGGAGGCGCTTCGGCACGGGAGAGGTTCACCACGGTGACGGCTAAGGCGCCGAGTGCGGTGCATGCAACAAGCAGACGACGCGTCATCGGGCAGGTTGGGAAAGGGAAATAGGGAGCATGCGAAGTCAGCGCTTCGCGACGGGAAAGACCAGCGTCGCCCAATGCACATCCCAGTCCGCGCCGGAGCCCTTGGGAGCGGGCACGATCTGCAGCGTGCGGATGTTCCACACGCCGGCCTGCGCGACGACGAGGGTCGCGACGCCGCGCACATCGGTCTGCACTTTGATATCGCGCGCGGCGGCGCGACGTGCGGCAGCGGTGTCGGTCAAGATTGCTTGTCCCGGCGAAACGTAGCCTGCGTGCACAGAGGCGGAGGAGACAGCCTTGCCGAGGAGCGTCAGCCGAATGTGCAGCGTGTCGCCGGCGCGTAGCGCAGACGGATCGGAGAGTGGCACGAATTCAAGCGGATGATTCAGGGTCCGCTGAAAGGCGCGCGGTCCTGTTCCGACTTCCACGATGGTCTTTGCGTACTTGGCATAGCGGCGCGTGATGCTGTCGCCGCCGATGGCGGGGAGCAGCCCCTCGCGCTCATAGCGCTGTCGCGCCTCTGGTGCCCCCTCAAGATCGAGATAGCGCCGAAAACTCGCTGGCGATTCTCGCACGGTTCGCGGCGCCAGCTGAACGCCGACAATGTGTTGACCGTCCCCCGCTGCCGCGTGCGCCAGCCGCAGAGAGGTCCCCACCACGGAAACGTCGCGTACGGTGCGGTCCGCAATCGCTGTGACGACTCGCGCGGCGACAATGCGATCTGGCGTGACCGCAGACAGGCTGGTCGGAAACAGACTGGACGTTTGCCCGCGGAGCGCGAGGCGCCCACCGGGGGCCACGGCGAAGGCGTCAGGGATGAGCCAGAAGTCGTGCGCCGCGACAACCGTCGCCGATCCAGCGAGTGATCCGACGATGACCATCACCGTCCTGAGTGCTCGACACCAACTACCGTGTCTCGCGTGGTGTCGGCCGATCATCATGAGGCGCGGCGCCGGCGCGATGACCAGTGGATCGCACGGATCGTCCACCCCGCTGGCGCCCTCGAGAGCAGCATCAGCTCAACCATCTCGGATCCGTTTGAGCCGTCGGCGTTCGTGGCTGGCGTGGCGGTTTTCGAGACGACGTGGGCGGCGTCACCGAGCATCGTGACCCGAACAACGGTACGAACGCCTTTCGAGCCCTGCATCGCCTTCATATCGGCACCGAGATGGTGGCTCAGATACTCTGTCCGGTTCTGGATGGAACCGCTCTCGAGCACAAGGATGTCGTTCGACAGCAGTGACACCGCGCGAGCGGAATCTCCTGCGGCAAGAGCGGCATGGAACTGATCGACGGCCGTGACGGCGGCCGCTGAGTCGGCTCGCGGGGACTGCGCGGCGAGGGGAGTCGCCGAGAGGCAGGCTCCGAAAGCGAGAACGAGCGCGCCAGGGCGCTGGAACGAAGGCATGTGGATCACCGGAGGGAAATGGCGGGAGGGACCCTCTTTACTGCGGGTAAAGTACCACTGGCCGCACGTTGTCACGAGGGCCTCAACGGTGTGGGGCGCGTGAAGCGAAATCGACCGCAGGAGGCGCTTTACACGGCATAAAAAGCAGCGTATGCTGGCAAGTCGCCACCGCAGCGGCCAGCACCTACCTCTTGTCGAAGGAACCCCATGTCAATCAGTCGCCCTCAGAGCTGGTCCGCACGATACGGCCGGAGTATGGCTGCCGCCGCGACGGCCGTTGTCCTTGTCGCCTCGACCGCATTGGCGCACGACACTTGGATCATCCCCGACCTCGTAGCGTTCGCGGCGAATGCGACGATGCACTTCAACGTGCGACAAGGCGGAACGAAGTTTCCGGTGGGTACGGCGGTGCCGGTCGAGCGCATCGTCGACGCACGAATCATCGGGGCAACCTCCTCGGAAAAGATTTCGGAGATGGGCGTGCAAGGTGCCTCGCTTCAGTTGCATCACAAGCCCGCTGCCGCCGGCCAGTACCTGATCGTGATCGGGTTGGTCCCCCGCGTCTTTCGTGAGACGCCAGCCGGAGTCATTCGCTTTCTCAAGGCCGAGGGCGGGTCGCTCGAAGCTGCACGCCTGGAGCGGGAGAATACCTTTGCGGGTCTGGACAGCGTCATCTTCACACACGGTGGCTACGCCTCCACCATCGCTGAGATTGGCACACGTGGACCTCGGGCCTTCGGCAAGACAGCTGGCATACGCCTTGAGTTCCTGCCCATGAACGATCCCTCGCGCGTAAACGTCGGCGACACGCTGCATGTGAGGATGCTCGGGAACGGAAGCCCGGTGGCAGGCATCGGCATCGAGCTCGCCACGGGCCTAGATAGTGCCACTGCGGCGACGACGTCGGTCACGCGCGTTTCGTTCACGGCCGACGCGAAGGGCGTCGTGCACATTCCGTTGGACAAAGCAGGTCCCGTGATGCTGCGATCCGCATACGCCAGCCGGAAGGCCGGCGGCGCCGCGAGGGAGTGGGATGTCTCCCGCACGACGTTCGTATTCAACGTTGGCACGAAGCGCTAGACACCATATCTGCCGCGAGCGCAACCGAAGCGGTGTCGAAGCCCTCATGTCACCCAGCGGGTGGATCGCTCGGTCGGCGCGCCCGTGAGCTCGTCTGGGTGTGTCGTACGACCCACCTCGCTGCAGCGCCGGCCCCGCGGCGCTCGAGGATCGCGGTGCCGCGACCGACGTTGTCCAGTGATCGAGCGCCCATCTCGCCCTTGAGATTGTAGCGGAAGATCGCCCAGGCGACGTTCCCGGACACGCGCATCTCGATGTCCGCCGGGCGGTAGTGGAAGTTCTTCATCTCTTTCATCTCCGGCGCGAGATGGTGATCGCGGTAGTCGATCCAGCCGCGATTGATGCCCGCGCCTTCGACGACGGTGAGGCTGTCGCCAGCGTACAGCGTGTCCAATGCTTTCATATCGTTGCGTTCCGCGGCTGCGAACAGGGCACGAAGTGTCGCAACGGCCGCCGCCTCGTCGCGTCGCGTGCGCGCCGCAGGAGAATCTGCTGGCGGTTGTGCGTTCGTGGCGGATGCGAGTACGGCCGAGAGGAGCAAGACAACGGTTGCAGGTCGCAGCATGGATGATGTCGGGTGAGACGGGGGAATGAACGGTCGCACCACGCACGCGTGCGTGAGCTACCTTCGACAGGCTACGGACGAGGTCGGTCGGCCGCCGACATGCTTATAGATTACTGGGAGCCGACGGGATCACTTTACGGCGGGTAAAGCCTCACGTAGATTGGTCGTGTCACCATTTTTCCGCTAGAGGCTGGACCGTGTCGAAACCGCGTAAGCCATCATCATTGGGAGAGCCGGCACCTTCAAAGCTGCGAGGGCTCGTCGCGGCACGGGCGTCTGAGCCGCGGCTTCAGGACACGGTCCGACTCGCAGCCGACGGCCTTGCCAAGGTATTGGGCGACCTTGAGGCCCGCGTGATGGCCGCTGTGTGGGCGTTGGGGGTTCCGTCGCCAGCGCGCGCCGTGCACGACCGCGTGGCACGTACGCACACCGTCGCGCCGCTTACCGTCATCACGGTCCTGAACAAGCTTGTCGCCAAGCGCCTGCTTCGCCGCAAGACGCGCGATGGGTTGTTGCACTTCGAGGCGGTCATGAGCGAGAGCGAGTTCATGGCGCACGCCTCGCGCCGCGTCGTGGAGGGTATCCTCTCCTTTGGCCCGCAGGCTGTGGCCTCCTCGTTGGTCGACGTGCTGGCGGAGCAGGATCCACAGCAGCTCGAAGACCTTGCGCGTCTCATCCGGCGACGGCTCAAGGGCTGATCCGAGGCGACGTACGGCGCGGCGGCCCCGGTCGCGCCTTCCCTTGCAGCTTGAGCAGAAGGTCACATGCCATTTCGAGACTACCTTGTTCGAGCCACCGGCACCCACGAGGGCCGTCACCGCCGACTCGTGCTGTTCGCGACCGGCGTGCTCATTCTGCTCGCCACCAGTCCGGTCCTCGCGCACCATGTCGGATCACGCCTCGATCAGTTGCTCGCGGGCCGCGATCATGTGTGGGTGATCTGCGTAATCGCGGTGCATCAGATGATGGCGCCGGTACATGAAGTCTTTCACGGACTGCTTGTCGTTGGGCTCAGCTATGCGGTGTGGGATCGCGGCCGAGCATGGCTCGTTGTTCGGCGGTTACTTCGCACCGTCGACGCTGTCCACCCAACGCCGGGAGATGCCTTTTGGGCAGCTGCTGTCGCTGCAGGAGTGCCGCCGCTCTCCCTGCGCGTCGTCGACGGTCTACCGAATCCGGCCTTCACGGCGGGGTGGGTCGGTCCACACATCTATGTGGCATCCGAACTCCCTGCAACGCTTTCCGATGCAGAGCTGAGCGCGGTGCTCGCGCACGAGCATGCGCACGTGCGTCGACGGGATCCCGCGCGCCTGTCGGTCCTGCGGTTTGTCGGGTGCGCATTGTTCTGGTTACCCGCGTTGCGACGCTTGGCTGCGGACGCAGCGGATGCGGCCGAGATCGCCGCAGATGACTCGGCGGCACGCGGACAGCCGTTAGTGCTGGCCGCAGCCATCCTGAAGTTGGCAGCGTGGCACGTCCCGGGTCAGGATCCGGAACTCGGCGGACGGGTGCTGTCGAGCGGTTCCGGAGTCGTCATCGGTTTCCAGCGCAACGCGTTGCTCGACCGGCGCATCCATCGGCTCGTCGGTGATGCGGCACCGGTGGTCTCCCACGTCACTGGTCGTTCGCTTGTGGCGGCGCTCGCCGCGCTTCTGCTGGTGTGGAGTTCGGGGGTCGCCGTGGCCCATCCCATGCCAGCGCGAAGCGACGCCGGGGCCGTACACGGTGGGCACTGCACCCACCATGGCGGCTGGGCACTTGAACATCTCTTCTGCTTCGGGGGCCACTCCCGAACGCCAGGCACGCCGTGCCCTCACGAGGTGCTTCCAGGCCCTGCGCGGTAGCGCCCGATTGAGCGCTACCGCCACCTGTCTGCTGGCGTCTACTTCTTCGCCGCCATGTACATGAAGCTGAACGATCCTGCACCCGCCGCTCCGTCGACGGCGACGGCCTTCCACTGCACCGTGTAGGTGCCATTCTTCAGGGTTCCATTGACCTTTGCCACGGCGACGTGGTCAGAGTCCGGCACGGCTACAAGCGCGGCCATGTTTACGCGAGTGCTGTCGGCCGCGAGGAGTTCGACACGTGCGGTGGAGACAGCAATTTTGCCGCTGAACGTCAAGCGGATCTCGCGCACAGGTGCCATCACATGTGCATCCTTCGCCGGGTTGGAACTGACGAGGCGGATGTGCCGCAGCGCTTTGGCGTTGGTCATGGGCAACGCGATCACTAGGCCGGTGGCGAGACCCGCCAACAGGCGGATCGCGGCGCGAGGACGGTGGGTAGTGCGCAGAACGGGTGTGCCAGCGTTGGGCGCTGAGGCGTTCATGGGTCGTCCGGGTCAGGGAGGGTGAGGCCGTCTTGCGAATGATGTGTCGGACCTCGATATTTTACGGAGAGTAGAACACGGGAACCGTAGCAGTCGCTCGAGGCTTTGTCAAAGCCAGCGCCACAGTGGCGAGGCCACGGTCCATGCACGCATATTTTATGCGTGGTAAAGCGACACCGCAGCGCCCTGCAGACGGGGCACTCGCGCTGAGATTCTCGAACCCGATGCTTGGTATCATGGACGATCTGGAACGCCCCGTGGTGGACGGTCTGCTCACGCAGCCCGTGACGCGCCGCCGCTTCGTGCATTCGGTCGGCGCTGCAGGCGCGCTGGCAGGCCTTCAGCGCCTTGCGCCCGCATACAGCCTTGCGGTCGATGACCGCAGTCTTGAGGCAGTAGCGTTGGAAGGTGTGAAGTCCATCGACAAGCGCGTGGACCTCATCATTGATCGCACGCCTTTTGCGATTGCGACGCGGCGCGGAGTGGCCACCACGATCAATGGCTCCGTACCCGGACCGCTGCTTCGGTTCCGGGAAGGAGAACGCGCCGCGATCCACGTGACCAATCGACTTCGCGAAGACACGTCCATCCATTGGCACGGCCTTCTTGTGCCGAACGCCATGGATGGTGTGCCGGGCGTGAATTTTCCCGGCATTCATCCGGGGCAGACATTCGTCTACGAGTTTCCGCTCAGGCAGTACGGGACCTACTGGTATCACAGCCACTCAGGCTTCCAAGAGCAGCTGGGACACTATGGGCCGCTGATCATCGATCCAATCGAGCCCGAGCCGTTCCAGTATGACCGCGAGTACGTGGTCATGCTCTCCGACTGGTCGTTCGAGGACCCGGGCAAGATCCTCGACAACCTGAAGAAGCAGTCGGCCTACTACAACTTTCAGCGGCGCACAGTCGGCGACTTCTTCAAAGACGTCGACCGCGTGGGACTGCGCGCCACCATCGCGGACCGCTGGGAGTGGGGCAAGATGCGCATGACCCCCACCGACATTTCCGATGTGACCGGCTCGACGTACACGTATCTCCTGAACGGTCTGCCACCCGCCTCCAACTGGACCGGACTGTTCCGACCTGGTGAGCGAGTCCGGCTGCGTTTCATCAATGCAGGTGCAGGCTCGTACTTCGATGTGCGCATCCCCGGACTGGAGATGACACTCGTGCAGGCCAGCGGCCAGCATGTGCAACCCGTCGTATTTGACGAGTTTCGCATCGAGATCGCGCAGACGTTCGACGTGATCGTGCAGCCCACCGAAGATCGCGCATACACGATTTTCGCGGAGTCGATGGATCGCTCGGGATACGCGCGCGGCTCGCTTGCGCCTCGCGCCGGCATGAGCGCCGAGATCCCGCGCCGTCGTCCCCGTCCGACGCTCACCATGATGGACATGGGGATGGCGATGGGAATGGGCGGGCACGAAGGCATGTCGATGCCGGGCATGGACATGTCCGCGTCGGCAACCAAGCCGGCGGCGCCGGTGGCATCAGACCATGCCGGCCATGACATGAGCGGCATGCCGGGCATGGCCTCCTCAGGGGGAGCCGGCGTGTTCGAGGGGACGCTTCGCGACGGCACGATCATCCGCGCCTCGAATCTTCGCGCGCCCGGCACGATCCCGGAGCCCGTCATGCACGGTGGCAACACGCACGGCTCGGCTAGCGCCGCGACGGCCATGGAGACCAGGAGCCGTCTGTCGGAGCCAGGGGCCGGACTCGGTGAAGATGGTTGGCGCGTGCTGCTGTGGAGCGACGTCAAGCGGCTCACGCCAGCGGCCACCTTCGAGCCGCCAGCGCGCGAGATCGAGTTGCATCTGACCGGCAACATGGAGCGCTACATGTGGTCGATCAACGGGATCAAATTCTCTGACGCGCCCGATCCGATCCGGCTCACGCACGGCGAGCGCATTCGGCTGACCATCGTGAACGACACGATGATGGCGCACCCGATGCACCTGCACGGTGTGTTCATGGAACTCGAAAACGGTCACGGGCCAGAGTGCCCGTATGTGCATACGATCAACGTGAAGCCGGCAGAGCGGGTCTCGCTGCTCGCCACGCCGGTGGATCCAGGGCCGTGGGCCTTCCACTGCCACGTGATGTTCCACATGGATATGGGGATGTTCCGGATCTTCCATGTCTCGGAGCCCGATGGATCGATGACGACGAGCGAAGGGGCGGCCGCGTGAGCGCGCATCGAAATCAGCCGCGCAGTGTGGACGCCTGCGCGGTGGCGCTCGCGCTGTTGTGCCTCTTCGGCTGGCGTGCAGATGCGCAGGCTGTCCTGCCGTCGCACGGGATGGACCAAGACCGCGTCATTCGCACGTTCGTCCTCGCAGAGCAGCTCGAGGTGCACGCGAATGCTGCGGAGCGCCCGTTCGATTTTGAGGTCGTGAGCTGGATCGGAGGGGACTACCGTCGTGTCTTCCTTCGGGCGCAGGGCGAGCAGTCCACGCTGAGATTCGGCGGCGGCGAGCTACAGGGCGATGTGCTGTTCGGTCGGCTCCTTAGCCCGTTCTGGTCGGCGGTCGTTGGTGCTCGGGTCGACACGCGCCCGCGGACGGCTGTGGGGAGCGCCTCATTCGATGTGCCCACCGGAGCAGAGCGGTCGGGACGTCGCCTGACACGTGGGTCGCTCGCGGTCGGCGTCATCGGTCTGTCGCCGGGATGGTTCGAGACGGAGCCGACGTTGCTCGTCAGCGACCAAGGTGATGTGTCGTTCGAGTTCGAGTCGTCCATCGACCTCCTGTTCACGCAACGTTTGATCGTGCAGCCGTGGGTAGAGCTCAATGCGGCCGTGCAGGCAGTGCCCGAGATCGGCGTGGGATCGGGGCTCAACGACATCGAGATCGGTGCGCGCATGCGCTACGAGATCCGACGGAAGTTTGCGCCCTACGTGGGCGTGTCGCTGCTCAGGCGGACAGGCGCGACGGCTGCTATGGCTCACAATCTGGGAGAGCCCCGGAGTGTGGGAGCAATTACTGCCGGCCTGCGAATCTGGCGATGAACACCAACAACGCTCTGCAACGTCCTGGGGCCCGAGGCCCTGCGTCACCAACGGAGATTTTTCCGATGCGCTTGTTCTTCCTCACAGCAGTCGTCGCTCTCGGGGTGCCGAATGGCAGCGTGGTGTACGCACAGGCTCCGGGCGGCGTGACGGCGAACCACGCCAGCATGCCAATGCAGCCGCCGTCGGCAGCACGAGCCGCGTTACTCACGGATCCCCTCGGATCACGGGCGGCGTCGGGGACTTCCACCGTGACCGGCACGATGGTGCGAATGGTCTGGTACGGTGATCAACCTGGTGCGGTGCGCAGTTGGTCCGTGCGGCGCGGCTCCTGTACGCGTGACGAAGGCCTCGTCGGAGAAGCAAGTGCCTACGCGCCGATCACTGTCGACGCGTCCGGCAGCGCCAGCGGCAGCGCGAACATCGGCGCGCCGCTGGCCGCTGATAGCCAGTTCCATCTGCGTGTGCAGTCGTCGGCAGACTCACCCGCGACCGGTGCAGTTGCGACGACACTCGCCTGTGGCACCCTGCGCAATGCAGCGGCGCCTGTACGTGCGGCTGCCAAGGAGCTTACAACATCGCCGAACGGCAGCAAGCCAGCGGCGGCGGATCACTCGGCTATGGACCATTCGATGATGGATCACTCCGGCATGAACATGTCGGGCACCGGGGCGTCCGGTGGCGCGGCCGGCGCGTCGAGCTCCAGCACGAATGTGTCGCGGATGGACGACTCGACGATGATGGCCATCCACATGCGCATGATGGCCGATCCGGTGATTCGTGAGCGAGTGATGACGGATCCGGTGCTGAAGCGCATGATGGCGCAGATGCCGGGGATGTCCTCGATGAACACGGACATGCCTCGGATGACGAGTGAGCCGGCGGCAGGCGCCGGGGCAACTGGAAGCACCACGGCAGCGAGCGCCGCCGCCAAGCCAGCAACGAGAGCGACGAGGATGCCCGCGACGAAACCCGCTGCGAAACCGGCAGCCAAACCGGCAACGAAGCCGGCGCCGGCGGCGATGCCAGGCATGGACCATAGCAAGATGCCAGGAATGGACCACAGCACGATGCCGGTCGCGCCCAAACCTCCGGTCACGCGAAAGCCGCCCGCATGACGCGCGTCGCGATGACAACGTGGAGCCGAGGCGACAACCGAATGTCCGCGCGACGTCGCTCGTCGTTGTGCGCTCTGCTGGCACTGTTTCTCCTCTCTGTCCTGTCGTCGAGCGCGCGCGCGCACGGGTCCCTCAAGACGTCATCGCCTGCGGCCGACTCGACGCTAGCGGTCGCGCCACGCGAACTGCGGTTGCAGTTCACCGAGGCACCGGCGCTTGCCTTCAGTCGTCTCGAGTTGCTCAGCGCTTCCGGGACGGCGGTCGCGCTCTCTCCAGTGCGGATCGCGGCGGACTCCCGGCGAGCACTAGTGGCCGACATTCGTGGGACCTTGCCCCCGGGCACCTACACGGTCGTGTGGCAGATCGCCGGCGATGACGGGCATCCGGTGCGTGGCCGATTCACCTTTACCGTCGCTGCCGGCGCGAAGCCGGCCGCGCAGATGTCGCTCGACACGGCCGCGCCAGCTCCGGCTCCGACCGCGCAACCTGAAGTGCGGCCGGAAACGCATCACGACCCGGAATCGATGCCGCAAGGGGCGACCTTTGGCGTGGAGTCGCCGGCGTACGTCGCCATTCGCGCTCTGCTGTACCTTGGCCTGCTCATGGCCATCGGCGCCATCGCGTTCCACGGGGCGGTGCTGCGCCTGCTGCAGCGGCGGCGCGGCGCAGATAATCCAGTCGTTGCGAGTGCACGACACGGCGCTGCCCGCATCGGCATGTTCGGCACGGTGCTCGTCGGCGTGGCGGCGGTGCTACGCCTGGGCGCGCAGTCGTACGCGATGCATCCACCCGGTGAGGCGTTCGATCCGCAGCTTGTCCGCGCCATGATGACCGAAACGGTCTGGGGACGCGGTTGGCTGCTTCAGGTTGTCGGGGCATTGTTCGCGGCAACAGGCTTCCGTGCGGCGATACGCGGTACTGGCGGCTGGGGGCTGGCCGGTCTCGGGGTTCTCGCGCTTGCTCTCACGCCAGCGCTATCTGGGCATGCAGCGGCAGTCCCGGAACGCGCGGGGCTCGCGATCATTGCGGACACGCTGCACGTGATCGGCGCTGGCGGATGGCTCGGTAGCCTTCTTGTCGTGTTGGTCGCGGGGCTACCAGTTGCGATGCGGCTGCCGGACGAGGAGCGTGGCGCCGCCGTCGCCGACCTATTCAACGCCTTCTCGCCGACAGCACTGGCGTTTGCGGGCATCGTCGCATCGACGGGCGTATTCGCCGCGTCGCTGCACATGAGCGAGATCTCGGCGCTTTGGCAGTCCGAATACGGACGGACGCTGCTGCTCAAACTTGCCTTCTTGTCTGTCGTGGCCGGTACTGGCGCCTACAACTGGCGCCGCGTGAAGCCCACGCTTGGTACTGCTGCCGCGACGACAGCGCTGCAGCGCTCCGCCCGTATCGAGCTGCTGGCTGGCGTCTTGATGATCGCTGTTACCGCGGTGCTCGTCGCAACACCGACGCCGATGGACCTCAGCCCGATGTAACGGTTGGGCGCGATACGGGAGCGACTACTTCGCGGCGGCCTTGCGTTGAAACTCCTCGATCTCGCGAGTCTGGTCGCGCTTCATGCGCTCTGCCATCGCCTTGATCTTCGGATCTTTCAGCATCGCAACCTGCTGGTCAATCATTTGGGTTGCTTGCTGGTGATGATGCACGACGTGCTGATAGAACAACCGGTCGTATGCGGCGCCTGACTGCGCCTTCAGCTCATCAACCATCTTTTGGTTGTCCGGCATGATCTTTGGATCATAGGCATCCTTGAACTGCTGCTCCAGCGCGGTCACCATTGAATCGAGCTCGGCGTCCTGCTTCGTGTCGAGCATCTCTGCATCGGCCTGTGTTGCTGCCGATCCCTTCTTTTGCTCAATGGTCAGATGAGCCATAGCGATCATGCCCCTGTGGTGCTCGCTCATCATGCGGAGGAAGTCGCGGTCCGGGTCACCCGTGGCGCCACCCATTGGCGTCATGCTGCCCATGTTGCTCATTGTGCTGTGATCCATACCCGCCATGCCATCCGCACCACCTGCGGCGGCGGGCATCGGCGCACTAGCGGCCCGCGCTGCGGAAGTCTCGCCGCTTGACGCTTGGTCGGATTTTCCGGAGCACGCCGTGGTCATCGCCAGCGCTCCCGAAGCGACCAATAAAGCAGCGGCTCTCGCGCCGCTGAGCCTGGCGATCTGGGCAACACTGGCACGGATACGACTAAGCATTGATGCCTCGTAGGTGATGAGTGGAAGAACAATGTGCGTGGTGAGACTTTACGTAGCATAAAAGATGCCGACGGAAGGGCGAAGACGCGAGATCCATTCGTCGCCGGCACACGTGAGCAGACTGAGGGAGGCCGAGTGGAGCGGCGAACGCGGCTTTATGCGGGTTAAAGCGGGGCTATACTCAACTTATTCCATTGTGGAACGACTTCTATTCCATCCGCCCACTCATCATGACAGATCCCCACGCAGGCCATCAGGCACACCGTCAGGCGCACTCGACGGATAGTGCGCCTCGCAATGCGGAGAAGCCGGCACAGGGCGCGCCTCCGAGAATCGATGTGTCGGACTCCATCCATGCCGGACATGACAAGCATGCAGGTCATTCTGTCGAAATGTTCAAGAGTAAGTTTTGGCTGTCGCTACTCCTCACGCTCCCCACGTTGGTGTGGGGGCACATGCTTCAGCGTGCGTTGGACTACACCGCGCCGAGCTTCCCTGGTACTCACTGGATCCCCGCGCTGTTCGGCACGGCGGTCTTTGCGTACGGAGGCTTACCATTTCTTCAGGGAGCCCGACGAGAAATCGTGGGTCGATTGCCTGGAATGATGACGCTGATCGCGCTGGCGATCACGGTGGCCTTCGTCTTCAGTGCGGCGGTCGCTCTCGGCTTTCCGGGAATGCCGCTCTGGGAGGAGCTTGCAACCCTCGTCACGATCATGCTGCTCGGACACTGGCTCGAAATGCGCTCGATTTCGCAAGCGCAGGGAGCGCTAGGCGAACTCGCGAAGCTGCTGCCGTCGACTGCGGTACGTGTGCTCGGAGTTGGGGCCGATGAACGCCTTGAGGACGTGCCGGTGAACGTGTTGGGCAACGGCGATATCGTCTTGGTGCGCCCGGGTTCCAATGTGCCCGCGGACGGCGTTGTGCGAGTTGGCCGCAGCACCGTCAACGAGGCACTGTTGACGGGCGAGTCGGCGCCGGTGGAGAAAGCCGAAGGTGCGAGGGTCATTGCGGGCGCCATCAATGGAGCCGGATCTCTTCGCGTGGAAGTGACTGGTACCGGCGAGCGTACGGCGCTTGCGGGGATTATGCGGCTAGTCGCGCAGGCGCAGTCATCCCGCTCGCGCGCGCAGGCGCTCGCGGATCGCGCGGCGTTCTGGCTGACCTGGGTCGCTTTGGGATCGGGAGCGATCACCTTCGCTGCGTGGCTCATCGCCGGCGCGAGCGCGGCCACCGCGGTCGAGCGACTGGTGACGGTGCTCGTTATCGCCTGTCCGCACGCATTGGGTCTCGCCGTCCCGCTCGTGCTCGCGATCTCCACGACGCTCGGTGCCCAGAACGGTCTGCTGGTGCGCGACCGGCGCGGACTCGAGGAAGCGCGCAACCTCACCACGGTGGTCTTCGACAAGACGGGCACGCTGACGCTGGGTGAGCATCGCGTAGTGTCGATGCAAACGGAGGAAGGCATCGCCGAGAATGAGGCATTGCGACTTGCGGCGGCCGTCGAACGTGATGCCGAGCATCCCGTTGCGCGCGCTATCGTCAAAAGTGCGGAGGAGCGCGCGCTCGTGGTCCCCGCGGCAACGTCGTTCGAGTCAATGCCCGGGCGGGGTGTACGGGCAAGCGTCGAAGGACGGCAGCTGGCAGAGGGTGGTCCGAATCTGCTGCTGAGTTTGGGTGTTACGCCAAGTGTCCGAATCCAGGCGTTTGCCAGCAAGGCCGCTGCTGCTGGGCAGGGGGTGATCTATTTGATCGAAGGCGTGCACACCCTTGCCGCGTTCGCGGTGGCTGATGCTGTGCGCCCCGAGTCGGCGGAAGCGGTGCAAAAGCTGCACGCGGCCGGCATCGAGGTGGTGATGATGACCGGAGATTCCCAATCCGTTGCCGACGCCGTCGCGCATGAGCTGCACATCGACACGGTGCTCGCGCAGGTACTGCCTGAACAGAAGGCGTCACACATTGAACGCCTGCAGAGCGAAGGCAAGCGCGTAGCGATGGTGGGCGACGGGGTCAACGATGCGCCGGCGCTCGTTACCGCCGACGTGGGTATTGCCATCGGCGCGGGCACCGACGTGGCGGTCGAGGCCGGTGACGTCGTGCTGGTGCGGAGCGACCCACGCGATGTGCCGCGCATCGTGAATCTGTCGCGGGCGAGCTACCGGAAAATGGTGCAGAATCTCTGGTGGGCCGCCGGTTACAACGTCGTCGCGATCCCGCTCGCGGCGGGTGTGCTCGCGCCTTGGGACATCCTACTCACGCCCGCAGTAGGGGCCGTGCTTATGTCCTTCAGCACGATCATCGTCGCGCTGAACGCTCAGCTGCTTCGGCGAGTGAAGCTGTAAGCTGGCGCGTCGTCGGCGGACGACCTGTTGACATAGGGGTGGGGGGTATCTATCATATACCCCACTAGGGTATCCGGTTGGCTACCCGAATCACTCGTCAACGGAGTCGACACGATGAATAGCCCAACGACCTACCTGGAGACGGGCGCCCACTGCGCCCCCGACGAACCAATTCTCTCTGTCGGCGTGAACTCGCCCGCTTCGGACGCGGCTGAACGTCTGGAGCTGACAATTGCCGGCATGACCTGCGGCCACTGCATCCGTGCGGTGACCGACACCTTGGAAGACCTCCGAGGGGTCACGGTCGATCACGTCCGCATCGGTAAAGCCGTGATCTGGTTCGAGCCGGACATCGCGAACCCGGCCGCCGTCATCGAGGCCATCCGTCACGCCGGCTACCGCGCGAGCTTCGGGACGGCAGCGGCGCTCGGTGTCGACGAGCAACGCAAGACGGGCCTTCCGCAGGCGGCGAGCGGCGGCGGCTGCTCGTCGCGGTAAGCGCTCACATCGTCCACACGGAGAGATCGATCATGCTCGCAACATTTGGTAGCATCGACTGGATCGTGCTGACGGCGGCCGGCGCCACGATCCTTTGGGTCAATTGGTACTTCTTCGCCGCCGAACGCGCGCCGGCGCTGGCCGTAACGCAATCGTCCGGCGGATTGCAAGAGGTCACCGTCGTCGTGCAGGGCGGTTACACCCCGTCCACCATCCGCGTGAAGGCCGGTCTCCCGGTACGCCTCCTATTCGACCGCCAGGAAACATCGAGTTGCTCGGAGGAGGTCGTGTTCGCGGACTTCGGCACCCGCACCTATCTGCCGGCGCACGAAATCACCGCTGTCACGATCACGCCGGCTACACCCGGGACATACGAGTTCACCTGCGGAATGAGCATGCTGCGCGGCAAGCTCATCGCCGAGTAGTTCCCCCTTGCACGAGGATATCACACCATGAGCACCGCGAATATCACGCCCTCGCGGCCCGCTGCGCCTCCGCCCTCGGCGGAGAAAGTCCTCATCCCGGTCTCGGGGATGACGTGCGCCGCCTGCCAGAGTCGCGTTCAGCGGACGTTGAACAACACACCCGGCGTGGTGAACGCCTCGGTGAATCTGATGATGGGCAATGCAACAATCTCGTATGACGCGTCGGCGGTGACACCAGACGCGCTGGTCGAGCGGATTCGCTCCACCGGGTATGAAGCGGAGATGCCACGAACGGATCGCACCGCCTTCGAGGAACAAGCGGCGCGTGACGCGGCGACCGCCGCCGAGTTTCGAGAATTGCGAAACAAGGCGTTGGCCAGCGGAGTGGCCGGCATACTCGCGATGCTGCTCTCCATGCCCTTGATGAGCGTGATGAACGCCGAACACCACGGTCCGGTCGCCGATCCCTTCATGCGATGGGCGATGGAGCACATGACCCCCGCGCTGCGAGCAGCTGCACCATGGTTGTACGCGATCCCGGCCGCGGTGCTTTCGTGGGGCCTGCTGCTCGCCACGCTCGGCGTGATGGCGTGGGCCGGCCGCCACTTCTACACGCGGGCATGGGCCGCCTTTCGGCATCACGCAGCCGACATGAACACCCTCGTCGCGGTTGGGACTGGTGCGGCCTTTCTGTACTCCGTCATCGCCACCGTGGCGCCGGACTTCTTCGTGCGCAATGGCGTGATGCCTGACGTCTACTACGAAGCAGTCATCATCATCATCGCGCTCATTCTCACCGGCAACGCATTCGAGGCGCGCGCCAAGCGCGAAACGTCGACGGCGCTCCGTGCGCTGGCGAACTTGCAACCGAAGACGGCCCGCGTTCTTCGCGATGACGTAGAGCAGGATGTCGCCGTCGACAGCGTGCAGGCCGCTGACGTCGTGTTGGTGCGTCCAGGTGAGCGTGTCCCGGTGGACGGCGAGATCGTAAGTGGCGAGAGCGCGGTCGATGAAAGCATGCTCACTGGCGAATCGCTCCCTGTCAGGAAGCGTGTGGGCGACCGTGTGATCGGCGGGACGATCAACCGCACCGGCGCATTCCGTTTCCGTGCGACGACGCTCGGCGAGCAGAGCACACTCGCGCAGATTGTCAAGTTGATGCGCGACGCGCAGGGATCGCGCGCACCGATCCAGCGCCTCGCCGACCGCATCAGCGCGATCTTCGTTCCGGTCGTGGTCTCTATCGCCGTCGCGGCGTTTGCGGTGTGGTTCGTCGCTGTACATGCGAACGGCGGAAGTCTCGGCGAGGCCGCCGTGCGCGCATTCGCCGCAGCGGTGGCGGTGCTGATCATCGCATGCCCGTGTGCTATGGGACTCGCGGTGCCCACGGCGGTCATGGTATCGACTGGCAAGGGCGCGGAACTCGGGGTGCTGATCAAGGGCGGTGAAGCACTGCAGCGTGCCGGGGATATCACGACGGTAGTGCTGGACAAGACGGGCACGGTTACCGAGGGCCGACCGACGGTCACTGACATCGTGATCGCACCGACCGGTGAATTTATCGGTGACGCGGGTCGTGACGAGTTGTTGTCGCTGATCGCGTCGGTGGAGACCATGAGCGAGCATCCTCTCGCCGACGCGATTGTGCGCCACGCGAGGGAGCGAGAACTTGCCGTGGTTTCGCCTGATGCCTTCGAGTCGCACACGGGGCGTGGCGCGACTGGTGTGGTGCGGGGGCGGGCTGTCGCGGTCGGTAATGCGACACTCATGCTGGACTACGCGGTCGATTCCGCGCCGCTTGGCCAGGCAGTGACTCGCCTGGCCGATGAGGGCAAGACCGCGATGTTCGTCGCAATCGACGGGGCGCTGGCGGCCGTCATCGCGGTGGCGGATCCAATTCGCGCGACGTCGCGAGCGGCGATCCAGCAATTGCAAGCGCTCGGGCTCGACGTGGTCATGCTGACCGGCGACAATCAGCGCACGGCCGCTGCCGTCGCACGCGAAGCTGGCATCACGCGCGTCGTGGCGGAGGTGCTGCCGGCGGGCAAGGTCGCTGAGATTGCGCGCTTGCAGGCAGGGGGGCGCGTGGTGGCGATGGTTGGCGATGGCGTGAACGACGCGCCGGCCCTGGCGAAAGCCGACATCGGCATCGCGATGGGCAGCGGAACCGACATCGCGGTGGAAGCGGCAGACATCGCCCTCATGCGCGGTGACCTAGCGGGTGTCGTCGACGCGATTCGACTGTCACACCGCACCATGCGCACGATGAAGCAGAATCTGTTCTGGGCCTTCGCGTACAACGTGATCGGCATTCCCGTCGCGGCGGGTGTCCTGTTCCCGATCTTTGGATTGCTCTTGAGCCCCATCCTCGCCAGTGCGGCGATGGCCTTCAGCAGCGTCAGCGTCGTCATGAACAGCCTGCGACTGCGGCGGTTCCGTGCGGCAAAGGCGTAACGCGATTCCACGCGTAACTGCACAGCCCCGGCGCGACTGCCGTGCCACGTCACCCCTCTCTGGAGCACCTCGATGAGCCCGAAACACAGTCGCGACAACGCGGCACTTGAACAGGGCGTTGACGCCTCTGCGGTGGCGCCCGATGACACCGCCACGTCAGCCGCCAGCTGCGGCTGTGGTGCTCATGGAGACGCGGCGAGCGAAGGACGCAAGGCCGTCGCGGTCGACGGTGCGGTGAAGGAGCGCAACATCAAGCGCCTGCGCCGCATCGAGGGACAGGTGCGTGGCATACAGAAGATGGTCGATGAGGACCGGTACTGCGCCGACATCATGACGCAGATCTCGTCGATCCACGAGGCACTGCGCAGCGTGTCCAGGGAGCTCATGCGCAACCATCTGAAGCACTGCGCCAGTTCGGCCATCCAATCGACGGACGCGGCCGCGGAGTCGATGTATGACGAGCTGGTCGATCTCATGTTCAAGCACAGCCGCTGATCAGGCACGCGCCGGTCAGGCACAACGCAGGAAATCCGGTGGCACGTTCTACGCGAGATAATGCGTGTTCGCATGCCCGGTTGACGCCTGCTCCACCTACCACGGTAACTTCTCGACTTATGACTCCCTTGAATCGTTGGCCCCAGCGCTTCGCGCTGGCCGCCATCATGGCGATATGCACCATGGGCTTGCCCAGTGTGGCAGTGGCCCAAACGGACTATTACAACACCGATGCTGGTCGTCCCCTTCAGATCGAAGACGCCTATGCGGTCGAGCGCCGCGCCCTCGAAATCCAAGCGGCTCCACTCCGGCTCGAACGGAATCGTCGCGGCGTCTACAGCTGGGGCATCGAGCCTGAGCTCGCGTACGGTCTGTTCCGCCGCACGCAGGTTGAGATCGGTCTTCCCATTGCCATTCTCGACGCCGGTGTGGGCGGGAAGTCAGTGGGCATCACTGGACTCGACGCATCGGTGCTCTACAATCTGAACACCGAGACCCGCATGCCGGCGCTGGCTATTGGCGCGAGTGTTCTCGCCCCCGTGGGCGGTCTTGCAGCAAACGAGACGTATACGAGCGTGAAGGGCATCGCGACGAAGACCTTCCGCTGGGCGCGCTTTCATGTGAATGGGCAGTACACGGCAGGAAAGGCGCCAGCGGCGGTCGCGGATGCACCCGGCGCGGTCGGCGCTGGCGCGTCGGAGTTGTCGCGGTGGCTGGGTGGCGTCGCGATTGACCGCCCATTCCCGCTGCAGTCGCTACTGCTCTCGGGCGAGGTCTTCGCGCGTCAGCCGCTGCACGAAGACGAGGCGCTCGAGTGGAATGCTGCAGTGGGAACGCGCGTGCAGCTGTCGCCGCGCGTCGCCCTCGATGTGGGCGCGGGCTCGCGATTGACGGGTGAAGATAGAGGCTGGTTTGCCACCATTGGTGGCGCCTACGTAGTCGGCTTACCGTGGAGGAAACGCTAATGTTGAAGCATCGCCTGTTTGGGGGCCGCCTGGCCCGGCTGGCAGTACACTATGGAGTGGCCGCCGCCGTGGCCGGCACGACGCTCACGCTGCCGACGCCGCTCGCGGCACAGTGGGTAACCACGTACGAGCAGTTCTACCTGCAGGCGCCACACAACTGGACCTTCCGCAACAACTATCAAGCGGCGGACCGGCTGTTCAACGCCTTCGACTACGGCCACGCCATCTTGTACGAGAAGCTGTGGACGATGCCGAACGCGTCGCCGGCGGAGTTAGAAGTCAAGGAGTACGAGTATCTCACCAAGCGCGTATTGGTGCGTCCGCCGCGCGTGCCGCTGGAGGAGGCGGCCATCGAAATCAAGTACGTGCAGCTCGCGCCCGAGGCAAAGCAGATGTTCGAGTGGGCGCACATCCTCCATCGTCAGCTTTACGACGTGCTCGCTGACGAGCGTCTTGATCAGGCGGCGAAGGATAGTGAAGTGCAGCGGCTGATCGACTACTACAAGAGTCGTAAAGACGTCGCGTTCAGCTCGAAGCCGAAGAGCATGAAACTCATGCAGGAACAGCCGTATTCGCTCGCGTTCCGCAAACAGTATCCCAAGTTCAACGGACTGATCTGGGGATATCACTGGCTGCAGGTGGGCCTCTACGAACCGCTGATGGTGGGCAAAACGGTCGAGGAACGTCAGGCCGGCGTGCGGGCCACGACTGCGCGGTTCTGGCAGATGCTGCAGGATCCCCCGCGGACGTTCCCGTACCAGATGCCAATGACGCCCGCCGTCGCGCCAATGTTCGCGGCGCGGTATCAGGAAGCGGCGATCATCTTCGACAACTTGCACAGCATGCACGACGTCATCAGCGACATCCTGGCGAATGACAGCGTACCGCGGAACGCCAAGCGTTCCGAGATTATACTCGCCGCAGGGCGGTTCCGCGACGACACGTCGTACGTCATGACGCCGCAGGCATGGCTCACGATGGCGGGGCACATGGGCATCGAGAACATGGGCGGGCCGTCGGTGGGCTTCCTGCCTGTGCTCCCGACTCCGACTGTGACGTACGGCGCGGTGATGTCGCACGATGATCGCACGGGCGCGATGATTGGTTTCAAGTCAGGGCAGGCGGTCGGTGGCGAGCACGCTGGGCACACAGGGGCGGCACCGTCGCCGACCGCAGCGGCCGGCGCGCCGCCCATGGCGGGCATGAACCACGCGGGCATGAACCACGGTGCGACCGACACGTCACGTGCACGCAGTGATTCGACGGCGCGTCGAGACACCAGTGCGGCACACAACGCGATGCAGCATGGCGTGACCGCAGCGGCGCCTGAGAACTCCGCAGCGCAGGCCATGATGCGTGAGATGCATGATGCGATGCTGCGAGACCCGGCGATTCGCGCACGTGTACTCGGTGATCCTGCACTGCGTGCGCACCAGCAACATCTCGAATCGATGGGAGCAGTGGATTCGTTGCCCAAGACCGCGCCGGCGCGCCGCTCGGGATCTGCTCCACCGACCGCCAAGCGTGCGCCGGCAAAAGTGATCCCCAAGGCCGCACCCAAACCAGCCGATCCACACGCTGGGCACGTGATGCCGGCGGCGACGCCACCCGTGAAGAAGCCGCCAACTAAGTCCGTTCGTTAAGTGTGGCGAAACTAAGCGCATGACGGTGTTCACTTCGGAGCAGTACCGCGGTGCGAGCCGGCCCATCGGTCGAACCGCGGTGCTGCTGTGTAGCGGTGATCTGCGTACTCTGCCGTCAGGGCGGTGCTCACCCTCGCCGGCAGCGGGATCTATCTGTGGCTGTATTCGCGACACTGAATGGAGTGGAGCCACTTCTCCCGCTTGCTACACCCAGTAGTCCGGTACGTAATCAAACCCTGTCAGGTAAACCCCGACTCGCCATCATCGTATTGCTGACTGGATATAATTACCTGGGCCCGTACCTTTTATGCAGCATAAACTATACTCTCCGCCGGTTCCTCTTGATCGCTCCGCTGCGCCGCCTTCTCGCGATTATCGTGTCCCTTAGCGTGCAGTGGGCTGCGCTCGGTGGAACCTGTGTCGCGTGCACGGATAAGAATATTGCCGCGGACGCGGTGGGCGAGTCGGCAGGCGCCGGCTTGCAGCGTGTGGATGCGACGGGAGCACCTGCGCCGGAGCTGGCAGCGGCCTCGGTTGACATGCCTGAAGCGCGAGGCATCTCGGACAAGCGCAGTGAGAATCGACAAAAAGTTTCGACCGAATACCGGCACAAGGGCAGCACGTCTCCGTGCTGCGCGTCAGAAGTGCCGCGAACGAGTGACGGTCGCGATGCGCCGTGCGGGATGTTGGCAGTTTGCGTGATGCTGATGATGCCGGTGCACGCCGGAGCACTCAGCGTGGCGCGCGGCGTGATGGCGCCGCTGCTGTGGAACGATGACTTGGCGCCGCATGCGCCTACCACTGCTCCTGACGCGCCTCCCCCTCGAGCCTGACGTCGACACGCGCCCATTTCGAGGCGCCGCGTAGCGACATGCTGCGCCCTCGCGGACCCACTCGGCGTCTCGCGCGCTTTCATCGAGGTCA
>JAGNMU010000237.1 GCA_017991005.1 Gemmatimonadaceae bacterium
GCCCGGGACGTCCGACCACATCTGCGCGATGTAAGAGCCGCCGTGCTCACGGTGGGCGGCTTCTATGACACTGAAGATCTGCACGGCCCGTGGTGGACCTACGGCGGCATCGAAGCACAAAGCCCGGAGACCGACAACCGTCTGGTGATGGGACCGTGGTCGCACGGTGGCTGGAGCCGCGGAGACGGCAACGTACTGGGCAATCTGCAGTGGCAATACAAGACGGGGCCGTTCTATCGCGACTCGGTGGAGTACCCCTTCTTCGCGCATCACTTGTCCGGCGCCCCTGATCCGAAGCTGCCCGATGTACTCGTGTTTCGGACGGGCGCGGGAACGTGGGATCGCTATGATGCGTGGCCTGTCACGTCCGCAACGGCAACTTCGTTGTATCTGCACCCGCGTGGCAAACTGGCATTTACGCCGCCGACCGCCGGCAGCACGTTCGACGAGTACATCAGCGACCCGGCTCACCCGGTCCCGCTGGTCGATCGCATTGAAAGCAACGGCATGCCGCGCGACTACATCACCGCCGACCAGCGGTTTGCCTCGCGTCGTCCTGATGTGCTGACGTATCAGACCGATGTGCTCACCGACGACATCACCTTGACGGGACCAATCAGCCCGATCTTACACGTGAGCACGACGGGATCGGACGCCGACTTCATCGTGAAGCTGATCGATGTGTTTCCCGACAGTGCGGCCAACTGGCCGGGCGATGCATCGGGCTTTGTCGTGGGCGGCTACCAGCAGCTGGTGCGCGGCGAACCGATTCGCGCTCGCTATCGCCGGTCATTTGAAAAACCCGTCCCGATGGTGCCGGGCAAAGCCGATTCGGTGAAATTCGAGATGCCGTCCATTCACCACACGTTCAAGCGCGGGCATCGCATCATGGTGCAGGTGCAGAGCAGCTGGTTCCCGCACATCGATCGCAATCCCCAGACGTTCGTGCCCAACATCTTCGAGGCGAAGCCAAGTGATTTCCGGAAGGCCACGATGCGTGTCTATCATATGCCGACCAAACTCTCACGACTGGAGATGCGGCGACTCCACTGACGGCGACCCGTGTCGGCCGGTTCTCGACGCGGATGTTCCAACGTCTTGCAGGGCTTGATCCGTACGTCATGGCATGGGCGGTCAAAGGTACACGACATGCGACCGCTCATTCACGCCGACCACACATCCATGCCACACACACTCGGACGTTTGTTCCTGTTCGTTGCCGTCGCCGTCCTCGCGCCACTGACGACCCGCTCGCTGTGCGCACAGGCACGCACCGCAGCGAAGCCCCATACGCACGGGCAGGCCACGCTCGATATCGGTATCGAAGGGCTCACCGGAACCATCGAGTTTCGAGCACCCGGCGACGATCTCTATGGCTTTGAACACGAACCGCGAAACGCCACCGAGCGCGCGCGGCGCGATGCCGCCTTTGCGACACTCAGGTCGAAGGCAGCCTCGCTCGTGATCTTCGATTCGGCGCTCGGATGCGCGCTGTCCGCGCAGCGCGTTGGTGTGGATACGAAGTCCGGCGATCACGGCGACGTGATCGCCACCTACTCGCTCACCTGCCGGCGCGCCCTCGCCGGGCGCCCGATTGGATTCGGATTCTCACGCGCCTTTCCAGAAGTGCACTCGGTCAAAGTGCAACTCGTCTCGGACACTGCGCAGGTCGGCCTCGAGATTGTCGCCGACAAAGGAACGGTGCGTCCCTAGCGTCACTATTGGGCGCTATCTCCGCGCCAGCCATGTACGCCAGAGAGCGACCGCTCCTGACGAATCAGCGCGAATCGCCGTCGACCGGGCGGTGATGTATCGTGCGTAGATCGGCGCGGCCGATTCGCGAAGCTGTCGATCACCGACCGACGGTGCCGCGCCCTTTGGCACGGCATACACGAACGACGACACCACGGGCGGACCGCCAGCCGATTCAGGGTGCTTGTGAAACGTCTCGATGCGTCGGAACTCGCGAGGCACGATGTGCTTGTCGCGGTCGCCTTCCACGCCTGCCGTGACAAAGAAGTCGACGGCCTCATCAGGATAGCCGAACAGGTAGCCGTACCCCCGCCATCTGGCGTCGCGTGGTGCATTCTCGACTGCCGCCAACACGTCTCGCGGATCCGCAGATGGGGTGATGCCCAGTGAAGCGAAGAAGGTGCGCTGGCGTCCGATGGCACGCTGCACGGACTCGCGATGGTACAGGACAAGGGTCGCCTGCCGCACGACGCTGCTGTCACGGCCCGGCGAGGTGGCGGTGAACACCTGCACGAACACGCCAAGCGACCCACAGTGCAACGCGTTGCTCACGCGCCGCAACTGCTCGAGTCGTTGAAGCGCGATCGTGTCGATTGTGGGGGCAATCCGGACCTGCATGTCACGCACATCGGACGAAATGGGCTTGAGACCGCCAGCCAAGGTGTACAACCCTTCCCGATCTCCAAACTCCAGCAACACCCGATCGGCAACCACCCGATCAGCCGCGGACAACGATTCGATTGGAAAGCAGGCGGCGGATGTGCCCGCGGTTGACGCGGTCGATGGGCGGGTCGCGCGTGCGCACGAAACCAGCAGCACACACGACATCGCAATCGCCAGTCGGCGATGGGGACGCCGATCGAGTGGTCGAGACGATGATGCGATCATCAGAACAGTTCCCAGCTCAGGATCCATCGCGAACGGCCGCGTGCCACTCGCGTACTCAGGGGGACAGGCGCGTGCTCCATCGTCCGTAAACCAAACTGCACCCGACTGCGTGCGTCCGTGAGGGTGCCTCGTCGCCACTCCCTCGCGTCAGCGAGGGTACGTGGACCGTGCACATCGAGAGTCCTCGGCGTTGCACCTGTTTGCGGTTGGCGTCGGAGCGCCGAACGCACCATCGGCCGGTTTGGCCCATAGCCACAGCGGCTCGTTCAGGGCTGCCCGACAACCGGCCGCCGTCACGGAGCGAACGGCTGGCATTACTTTTCAAATGGGTTCGTCCTACGACACCGAAGGCCCCGCTGGAGGCAAAGCCGCGCCATGGAACGCAATACCAAACAACGCGATGCGATTCGTCAGGTCTTCATGGACGTTCCGCGACCCCTGGGACCTTTCGAAATTCTCGAAGAGGCGAAACAGCATGTGTCGGGGATCGGTATTGCGACGGTCTATCGCACGATCAACGCGCTGGTGGAAGCCGGATGGCTCAGCGTCGTGGAGCTGCCTGGCGAGTCACCTCGTTACGAACGTGCGGGACGAGGTCACCACCACCATTTCAGCTGTCGACAGTGCTCGCGCGTGTTCGAGCTGGTCGGCTGCGCGGGCGACTTCAAAAAGCTCACCCCGCGGGGTTTCAAGCTGGAAAGCCACGAGATCGTTCTTTACGGGCGCTGCAATATGTGCGCGGCGGCGTAGCAGAGCTGGCGAAGCGCGCGCGCGGCGCCGTCGACCACATCGCGTCGCTCCAGAATGAACGGAGGGCACAGCGGGCGCGGTGCGACGTAGCTGCTTCGTGCCGTGGTGGTGAAAAAACTCAGGTGAAGGCCCTCGCCGAGCACGACGGCCGGACGCACATTCGGGCATCCTCACATTGGAGCTTCGTTCGTGCACTCCCCCGTGTTCCGTATCGCCCTCGCCGCCGCCATAGGCCTTACCGCGCCCGAGCTGGTCAGCGCGCAAGGCAACATTCAGCGGCGCGACACCGCGGTGGTCAATCGCAGCGCCAATCCTGCGCTCGCCAACTTCCGGTTCCGTTCGATCGGGCCGGCCAGCATGGGTGGCCGCATCGATGACATCGCGGTGTACGAAAAGGACCCGCGCATCATCTATATCGGCTACGCGACCGGTGGCGTGTTCAAGAGCACGAATGCCGGCACGACGTTCGCGCCCGTATTCGAGAAGTACGGATCGGCCAGCATCGGCGACCTCGCCATCGATCCCACCAATCCCGATGTGGTGTACGTCGGCACCGGCGAGCCCAACAACCGGCAGACGTCCACATTCGGTGATGGCATCTACAAGACCACCGATGGTGGCAAGACGTTCACGCACATCGGACTCAAAGAAACACAAACCATTGCGCGCATCGTCATCGATCCGCGCAACACCAGCACGCTCTACGTCGCGTCGCCGGGCCACTTGTTTGGACCCAACACCGAGCGCGGCATTTACAAGAGCACCAATGGTGGACAGAGCTGGAGCAAGATCAAGTACATCGACGAGCACACCGGGTTTACCGATCTCGCGATGGACCCGTCCAACTCGAATGTGCTGTACGCCGCGAGTTATCAGCGCCGACGCACGGGATGTTGCTTCAACGGCGGCGGCCCAGGCAGCGGACTCTGGAAAACCGAAAACGGCGGCAAGACGTGGACCAAACTCACCAGCGGTGGATTGCCGCCGGGCATGTACGGTCGCATCGCGGTCGATGTCGCGCGTTCCAACAGCAACGTCGTGTACGCGCAGATCGAAACCGACGGCGGTGACTCGGCATCGGTGGTGATGGGCGGCGGCGGTCGAGGCGGATATGACTGGTGCAGCAATGGCGCGCCAGCGCGCGGCGCAGGAGCGGGTCCCGGTGGCGCCGGCCCGGCCGGGGTAGCGGATACCGCGCGTCGAGTTCCGCCGCTTAGCCGAAACCGCCCGGGTCTGTATCGCTCCAACAACAAGGGGCGCACGTGGACGCTGGTCAGCAATTGCAACGGGCGTCCGATGTATTTCAGCAACATCCGCATCGATCCCACCAACCCTGAACGCATCTACCTGTCCAACGTGCGCGCCGCCAAGTCGTCCGACGGTGGCAAGACCTTTGCGCCGATGGACGAAGGATTGGGCTTCGGCAATGAGACGGTCGATCAGCACGCGTTCTGGATCGACCCGGCCAACCCCGATCACATCATGCGTGGCTCCGACGCCGGGTTTGCCGTGTCGTGGGATCAGGGTGCCACGTGGGAGTACGTGCGCACCATGGCGACGGGACTCGCGTACTGGGTGAGTGCCGATATGAACCGCCCGTACAACGTGTATTTCGGTTTGCAGGACAACGACAGTTGGGGAGGCCCGAGCGCGCTGCGAAGCCGCAATGGCGTTCGTGATCACAACTGGTTCCGCATTGGCGGCGGTGACGGATTTCAGACGGCGGTGGATCCCACCAATCGCTACATGATTTTCAGCGAATCGCAGGACGGCAACACGCAGCGCACCGATTTGCGCACGGGTGTCGGCAAGAGCATTCGACCCAGCGCACCACCGGCCGGTCGAGGCGCGGGTGCGGCAGCGCCGGCCCCTGGTGCATGTGTCGATGGCCGCATCATCGCCGCGCCAGTTGCGGGGGCTGGCGGCGCGGGTGGCGGGTTTGGTGGACGCGGCGGCGGCGCACCAAACGTGATCAATGCGTCGGCAGGCGATACGTACCGCTTCAACTGGAACACGCCGTTTGTGCTGTCGCCGCACGATCCCAACGTCATCTGGTTGGGCGGTAACCGGTTGTTCCGCAGCAACAATCAGGGCGACCTGTGGGTGGCCAGTGCCGATCTCACCAAACGAGTGGATCGGTGCAAGATCGCCGTGATGGGTGCGCCTGGCACGTCGCTGCAACTGTCGAAGAACGATGGCATGACCAGCTACAGCACGATCATCAGTGTCAGTGAATCGCCGGTGATGGCGGGTGTGGTGTGGGCCGGCACCGATGACGGCAATGTGCAGGTGAGCCGGGACAACGGGGCCACGTTTGCCGAAGTGGGAAAGAACATCAGTGGCCTGCCGACTGGTGCACTGAGCGGCGATAACCCGTACTGGATCTCGCGCATCGAGGCGTCGCACTTTGATGCCGCGACGGCGTACGTCGCCATCGACGGGCATCGGAGCGATGACTTGAAGCCGTATGTGTTTGTGACGCGCGACTACGGCAGCACGTGGAAGAACGTCGGCAGCAGTCTGCCGGCCAGCGGCAACGTGCAGGTGATTCGCGAAGACCCCAAGAACGCGCAGCTGCTCTACGCCGGTACCGAGTTTGGGCTTTTCGTGTCGTTGAATGGCGGCGGCACGTGGGAACCGTTCATGAACGGGTATCCCGTGGTGCGCACCGACGACATTCTCGTGCATCCGCGCGACGGCGATCTCATTGTCGCGTCGCATGGGCGCAGCATCTGGATTGCCGATGACATCACGCCCCTGCAGCAGTGGACGCCGGCAGTCGCGGCAGCCGACGCCACGCTGTTCGATGTGCGTGCGGCGGTGGCGTATCTCACCGATGTCACACGGGACATCTACACCGGCGGTGAAAAGCAGTTCGAGGGCGAGAACCCCGCTCGAGGCACGGCGATTCACTTCTACGTGAAGAGTGCCGGCGATGCGAAGATCAGCATTGCCGACCAGACCGGTCGCGCACTGTGCGAGCAGACGGTGAAGGCGAAGGCGGGCATCAATCGTGTGCAGTGGACGTTGGCGGCGCCGATGCTCGCGGCTGCGGCGGCAGGTGCTGGAGCCGGTGGACGCGGAGGTCCTCCGGGCGGTGGTGCTGGTGTGGGGCGCGCGGGCGGACCGCCGCCCAGTGGCGGAGGCGGTGCCGCAGGTGCAACGCCGACCGCCCCCCCAGCCGCCGCAGCGCAACCCGCAGCGCCCGCGCCAGACATGAGT
>JAGNMU010000238.1 GCA_017991005.1 Gemmatimonadaceae bacterium
GCTCGCAACACCGGATCGGATCCGTCGGGAACTCTGCGGCCACCGCCGGCGTGATCGCGATCTGCTGCGCGCGCTGTGGCGTGCGGTGGGTCCAGCCCTCGAGTCCGGAACGACGATCGATCTCGACGGGCTGGCCCCGGATTTCGGCGGCTCACAGGAACTCGTCCCTGTTCTCGAGCGTCTCGCGGCCGAACAGTTCGTCAACTGGACGAGAATGGGCGGCGGCTATCGCCTGAACGCGGCGTTCATCCACGCCGAAACGCCACCGGTCGACTGGCGCGCACTCGACGGGAGACGAATGGCCGATCTCAATCGTCTGGATGCCGTAGAGCGATACGCGCAAACACGCGCTTGCCGTCGCGCGTTCGTCCTGCGCTATTTCGGTGACCCCGAAGTGCGGTCGCAATGCGATGCCTGCGATCGTTGCCTCGGATCCGCCGCCGAACACCCGGACCGCGCGCCTGCGCGTGCGGCCAGTCGACGGTCCCGCCCTCGAAGCACCTAACAGAACCCAATGGACGATAGACTGTACTTCACCGAGCAGCATGAAGCGGTGCGCGACATGGTGCGCACTTTTGCCCGCGAACAGGTTGCTCCCGTGGCCGCACAACACGACGCGGATTCGACGTTTCCGTGGGAGAACGTGAAGCGGATGGGCGAGCTCGGCCTGCTCGGCGTGCCGTGGTCTGAGGACGTTGGGGGCGCAGGCTTCGATACGCTGAGCTTCATGATTGCCATCGAGGAACTGGGCAAGGTCGACGCGTCGCACTCCATCACGATCAGTGCACACACCACGCTCGGTACGTCACCGATCGTGAACTTCGGGACGCGTGCGCAGATCGAGCGGTACGTGCCGCTGTTGGCGAGCGGACGCGTGCTCGGCGGATTCGGCTTGACCGAGGATACCGCCGGCAGCGATGCGGGAGGCACTCGGACGACTGCGGTGAAAAAGAACGGGCACTATGTACTGAACGGATCCAAGCGGTTCATCACGCACGCGGGCGTGGGCGAAATCTTCGTCGTCACCGCCGTGACCGACCCCGAGCAGGGAACCAAGGGCATCTCCTCGTTCATTCTGACCAAGGATAGCTGCGACCTCGACGCCTGCGCCCAGTATGGTGTGGGGCACGAGGCATCGCTCGGTTCGATGGCCGGATTCACTTCCGGCAACAAGGAGGACAAGCTCGGCTGGCGCGCGTCGGATACGCGGGAACTGCTGTTCGACAACGTCGAGGTGCCTGCGGAGAACCTGCTGGGAACCGAGGGGCTCGGTTTCATCAATTTCATGAAGACCCTCGACGCTGGCCGCATCGGCATTGCGGCACTGTCGTTGGGCATCGCCCAGGGCGCGTTTGACGAGGCCCTCAAGTACGCCTCCGTGCGGAAGCAGTTCGGTGCGGCCATCGCCACGTTCCAGGGCGTGCAGTTCCAGCTGTCGGATATGGCCACGGAAATCGAGGCAGGCCGGCACCTGATGTACCACGCGGCGTGGCTGGCCCAGAATGGCCAGCCGTTCGGGAAAGAAGCGGCCATGGCCAAGCTGTTCTGCTCCGAGCTGGCCATGCGTGCGACGATCAAGGCCATCCAGATCCACGGCGGGTACGGCTACACGAAGGACTACCCGGTCGAACGATTCATGCGCGACGCCAAAATCTGCGAAATCGGCGAAGGGACGAGCGAAATCCAGCGACTGGTGATCGGGCGACATCTTCTGAAGGGATTGCTGGGGTGACGATCGCACCGTAAGCTTCTCTGGTTGGCCGGTTTGAGAGGCTTGTAGTGCTGTTGTTTCGTAGCCGTCGCATCAGGCGCCGGCGGCCCGCGCGACTCGCGGGCCGTTTGCGTATCGGGCGGGGGCCGGACGAGGTCAGCGTACCGACGTCCGACGCCCGCCGATCGCCCCACCGCGCGTCACGCCGACGTGCATCGATCGCATGTAGCCGCGTTTCCCTCCGAGACGTGTGCCACCCGCAGCGCTGTGTCAGTGGCCGTTCGCACTGTGCCGAGCGCGTGGGTCGAGCACTGCACCGGGCGCGTGCTGCGTGAACGATCGGGCGCTTGGTGGGGGAGCCCGTGACGTGGTCCGCGCCGTTTCGCCTGTGAAGGGCCGGGCTGTTCTGTGGGATCACCGTGTGCGTCGCTACCTGGGTCAAGCGGAGTCGCCGCCGCTCGGGTTCGCGGACAGACAACATGAAGCGTGAAATCCTGGTGAATGCGACGCCGCGTGAGACGCGCGTTGCAATCATCGAGGACGGCCTGCTGGTGGAGCTGCTGGTGGATCGTCCCGACGCGCGTCGCATGGTTGGCGATGTGTATCTCGGGAAGGTCGAAGCAGTACTGCCCGGCATTCAGGCCGCCTTCGTCAACATTGGAACAGAAAAGTCAGCGTTTCTGCACGCGGCCGACGTCGTCGTTGACGATGCGGCCGTGGGCGACGACGACGATGACGACGATGAGGCCGCCGAGGAGACGGGCGGCGGCGGTGGCCGACGCGGTCGGCGCGAAGTCCGCCCCATCCAGGATCTGCTGAAACGCGGACAGGACATCCTCGTGCAGATCACGAAAGAGCCCATCAGTACCAAGGGGCCGCGCGTCACCGCGCAGGTCTCCTTGGCCGGCCGCTTTCTGGTCTATATGCCGTTCGCGTCGAAAGTCGGCGTCAGCCGCAAGATCGACGAACGCAGCGAGCGGCAGCGTTTGCGCCAAATGGTCCAGGAGATTCTGCCAGATGACGTCGGCGGCGTGATCGTCCGGACCGTCTCCGAAGACGCAAATCAGGAGACGTTCAAGCGCGAACTCGATACGCTGATCAACAATTGGAAGCGCATCAAGCGGAAAACGCAGTTCACCCGCGCGCCTGCGCTCGTGCACCGCGAGACCAACGTCACGCGGGGGCTCGTGCGCGATCTGTTCAGCGCCAAAGTGGAAGGCGTGACGGTCGACTCAAAGCAGGTATTCAACGAGATCACCGAATATCTGCAGGGCATCGCGCCCGAGCTCGTTGAGCGCGTGAAGTTGTACGAGGAAACCGTGCCGCTGTTCGACAAGGCCGGCATCGAAACCGAACTGCGCGATATCTTCAAGCGTCGCTGCGAGCTGCCGAGCGGCGGCTATCTGATTATCGAGCCGACGGAAGCGCTGGTGTCGATCGACGTCAATTCGGGCCGGTACACCGGCAAGCGGGATCCGGAAAAAACGATTCTCAAGACCAATACCGAAGCCGCGCGCGAAATCGCGCGGCAGCTGCGGTTGCGCGATGTGGGCGGCATCATCGTGTGCGACTTCATCGACATGGAGACGCAGTCGAACCGGGATCGCGTGCTCAACGAGCTGCGGCAGCACCTGGGTCGGGATCGTGCGCGGACGCGTGCCTTTGCCGTCTCCGATCTGGGGCTCATTGAGATGACGCGCCAGCGGGTGCGCCAAAGCCACTTGCAGAGCATGACCGAAGCCTGTCCCACATGCAGTGGAACCGGTCGGGTCTTCTCGCCGGAGACCATTGTCCGTCGGACGGAACGGGCCATCCGGCGCATGTCGGCTGAGGGCAGAAAGGAGCCGGTGACGCTTCGGCTGCACCCTGAGGTCGCCCTGCATGTCCTGGAGCAGGAACACGATTTCGTGAAGCGCCTCGAGAAGATGGCGGGCTTCCCGCTTGAGCTTCGGGACGATCCGCTGCTCAAGCCCGACGAGATCAAGCTCGTCATGAAAGGAGCCCAGCGGGACGTCACGCAGCAGTACGCCCTCGCCTGACCCTCCAGACACCTCCGTGGGTGCTTGACAGCTAAATCCAAGCCGGATAAGCTTCTAGGCTACCTGTAACACGACTTTATCAGCGGTTTAGCCGCCTCGAGTACCGTCATGAGCTACGCCATTATTCGCACCGGCGGAAAGCAGTTCCGCGCCGAGCCGGGCAAGACGCTTCGCATTCCCTCGCTGTTGGGTGACGCCGGTACGGCCGTCGAATTCAACGACGTGCTGCTCGGTTCCGACGGCCAGACGGTGCGCACGGGTGTTCCGACGCTCGCGGGTGCCAAGGTGACGGGCGAGATCGTCAAGCATGGACTCGATGACAAGATCATCGTCTTCAAGTTCAAGCGCCGGAAGAACTACGCGCGCAAGCAGGGCCACCGCCAGAAGTTCACGGAAGTTCGCATCAAGGACATCACCCTCGGCTGAGAGCCGGCAGCGCACCGCAGCGATCCGCTGATCGGCGCGCTTCCTCCCAGGAGTTTTCGCAATGGCACATAAGAAAGGCGTCGGCTCATCACGCAACGGTCGCGATTCGAATCCGAAGTATCGCGGCATCAAGAAGTACGGTGGCGAGTTCGTGATCGCCGGCAACATCATCCTCCGTCAGTGCGGCACCAAGTGGCACCCGGGGAAGAACGTCGGCATGGGTACCGACTACACGATCTACTCCCTCGTGGATGGCGTCGTGCAGTTCCAGCACAAGAACAAGAAGAGCTACAAGGTCAGCGTGCTCCCCGCGATCTATATCGAGGAGACGGTCACCGAAGAGGCGATCGCGTAGTTCACTGACGTTGGTGTGCCGCGTCAATTCGAGAGGCCTCCGCATCCGCGGGGGCCTTCTCTTTTTCCGCATATTCAGGTCATGGCCAAGCCATCTCGCGCGTCGCCGGAACCTTGGCTGACACCGTCCCGTAGGGCAGACTGAGGCCTGACCGCGTGGATACAGGCTTCTCAACTCATGGGGAGGATCGGAGCGATGGCGATCTGGGATAAGGTCAAGCAAGGCATAGACAAGGCCGGGAAGGCGGCGCAGGACGTCTTCGACGAGGGCAAACTGCGTATCGATGCGTACCGGGCACGCGAGCAGGCAGACAAGGCGGCCGAGGCACTCGGCTACGCGGTCTTTCGGGCCTGGGAGAATGGCGCAGAGCTCGATGCCGACGCCCGCGAGCGTCTCGCCAGCGCGCTCCGTTCGCGTGAAGACGAAGCGCGCAAACTCGAGAAGGCGCTAGCGGACGAGCGAGCTGCCGCCGGGGAACCGCCGGCCGCATCACCGAACATGAATGCGAACGACGCTCCGATTTCCGACACGCCCCCGCCAGCCGCACCGTCGGATCCCTCGCCGCAGAGCTGACCGGCCGCCCGTGCCGTCATCGCGACGATGACACGGTGACGATCTCAGGGAGACGACGTGAGCGCGTCTCGGAGCAGCCCCGGGGTGTCGGTGCACAGTGCATCGACACCCCACGCTGCAAGGCGTCGCGCCAGCGCCAGGTCGTTGACCGTCCAGGCAATCAATCGAAGACCCAGCGCGTGAGCGTCGCGCACCAGGGATTCGTCGATCAGGTGGGCCTGCTGCCAGAATGCGTGCGCGTGGGCGGCCGACACGAAATCGGCGAGCGAGAGTGGATAGCTCGTGCTGAGCAGGCCAATGCTGGTTTCTGTGCGCCGGGTGCGCACGGCCACCGGAATCCGATGGTCAAATGCGTGCACCGCGAGCTGAGCACTGGCGTGGCGATCGAGACACGCGATCAGCGCCGTCTCCATATCGGCCGCCTTGACCTCGATGTACACGGTCGCGCGCGCGCCGACCCGAGTCAGCACGGCGTCCAACGTCGGGATGCGCGAGCCATCCTTGAGCGCGACGTCCTGAAGGTCGGCCCACGCACGCTCGGCGATGGCCAGCGTGCCTTCCGCCGCCGCGTCCGCGGGCCCGGAGCGCACCACGGCGTCATGATGCACGACAACGACGCCGTCTCGCGTGGCGTGCACGTCGAGCTCGATCCCGTCCGCGCCCTGGGCGAGAGCGCGATCAAATGAGGCCGTGGTGTTCTCGAGGCACTCGCGCGGCGTGCCGCGATGGGCGATGATCTCTGGGATGCTCACGACGAAAATCTCGGATGGGAGACGAGCCGGTCGGCCGAGGCGCCGACGCCAGGTGGCGTCCGCCCGCCCGCGCGATGAACGAAACGTCCCGGACGCCCCCCCCACTCGTCAATGCCATGGGAGGACCCAGCTGCTGAGCGATCCGTTCCTGGCGTGGGACAGGCCGCCCTTAACACCCGCGAGCGGGCGGCGTCCAATCACGCAGACCGTATGACCGAGCCCGAACGAGAGGATGAAGCCGCGCTCGATCGGGCGCTGGTCGAACAGTGGCAGGCCGGCGACCAGCGGGCAGCGACGCGAATCGTCGAACGTCACGCCGCGGCGCTGGCGCGATTCGCCGTGCGCCTCGGCATGAGCAACGAAGCCGAAGAGTTGGTGCAGGACACGTTTGTTCGAGCCTTCGGCGCGCTGGATAGCTTTCGCTCCGAGAGTTCGCTGCGCACATGGCTGTTTACGATCGAACGGCGGTTGGTGATCGACCGACGGCGCTCTGCGGCTCGGCGCGGCACCGACATCGAGGTGGAGGACGAACATGCGGCGACGGGGTATGATGCGCTGGACGCGTTGGTCGCCGACGAGACGTCACGGCGCGTCACCGATGCGATGACCTCGTTGACGCGGATGCAACGGGAGGTTTTTACGTTGCGTGTACAGGAAGGGCGCAGCTACAAGGAAATTGCCGAAATCCTCGACACCTCAGAGGGAGCGGCCAGGGTGCACTACCAC
>JAGNMU010000239.1 GCA_017991005.1 Gemmatimonadaceae bacterium
GCGTCAACCGCGTAGATGGTGCGACCGTTGTTGGAGCCCGGCGCACCGGTGGGACCAGTGGGACCGGACGGACCCGTTGGCCCGGTGGGACCCGTTGGACCGGTTGGCCCTGCCGGACCCTGTGCGCCAGTTGGGCCGGTGGGGCCGACATCGCCCTGACAGGCCACCGCGAGGAGGGACATCGTCACGGTGAATGCCTGAAGTACGCGAGCGGATCGCGACATAGTGAGGATTCCTTGCCGAGTGCGGCGTTGGCGGGACGAAGAGACACACGCTGCCTGAGCGCTGTGCGACTCTACGCCGCTCGTTCACGGCTGGATCTCTCGCGACGGCGTTCTGATTCTTCGAGACGCGTCCGCACGCGTCGTACACGCCGACTACTGCACGAGTTCGCCGCCCCACTCGGAAGGCTCCACATCGGCGATGGTCTGCGAGAGCGTCCACGAATGTCCCGCCGGATCACGCACGATCGCCTGTCGTTCGCCATACGGATGATCACCGGGCTCGACGACTGCCGTTGCGCCAAGCGCGAGCGCCCGTGCGAACGTGGTGTCAACATCCGCGACACGCACCATGAGCGTGGCGGGCGGGCGACCGCCGGCGGCAGGCGCGGGCGACGCGTCCCACGCGGCGGCGACGAGCGCGCCGTTTCCGACGGTCAGTTGCACGCGATGGTCGGCGATACGCAATCGCACGCGGCAGCCGAGTGCCTCGTGCAGCCATGTCACCGCCGCATCGAGATCGGGATAGCTGCGCACGGGGATCAGTGACGCCTGCGGCATCGACCGATTGGGGCGCAGTGCTGTGGATGCATCAACCGAGCCGCTCCTCGCGATGTGGTCATGCCATGGTTGCTGGAGCGCGGCCTCTTGCTGTTCGAGCACCAGTGGCCAGGCATACGCATGGCGATTGCGCGCCGACTCCGAAACAAAACCTTCGTGCGTCACGGTGACCGTGGCGCCGTGCTCGGTTGGTGCGAAGTGCACCGTCACGACGGTTTCCGCACCTTCGGTGCCGCCGGTCCCCGTGACCCACGTGAGCGACACGTATTCGTCCGGCACCAGCGGCAGAAACCGACCGTAGTGCGGATGTCGCTGCATTGGCCGGCCGTCGTCGAACCGCTGACCCACCTCAAAGAAAAACGGCACACCGATATCGGCCGACATGCGCAACGAATCCGCCTCCGCGAACCAGCGGTGCCATTCGGAGGTCCACGCGCGATACAACGCGGCGGCAGAGACGGGCATCGCACGAGAGACGGTCAACGCAAACACAGTGGCTCCGGAAGCGAGGTGACAGGCGATGAGCTCAGGACTATTGTAGCTCACTGACTTTACGTTGAGGGAGCCATCATGACTCGGTCCGGTACAGCGGTGCAATTGAACGATCCGGCACGACGCGCGGGCGTGCGCACGTGAGCCGTACCCTCCGTTTGGTGGAACACGACGCGCAGTGGGCGGCCCGCTTCGAATTCGAGGCGACCCGTCTGCGTGAGGCGGTTGGGACGCACGTGCGGGCGATCGAGCATGTAGGCAGCACCGCCGTTGAAGGGCTGGCCGGGAAACCGGTGCTCGATATCGCCATCGCTGTTGCGAGTGACACGCAGGCGGATGCCTGCATTGCCCCGATTGTCTCGCTGGGCTACGAACATCGTGGTGCGCACGGCGATGACGCACGCCGAGGATATTTCGTGCGAGACGTCGACGGTGCGCGCGTGACGCAGATTCATTTGTATGTCATGCCCGCAGTCGCATGGGACAATCAGCTTGCCTTTCGCGATGCGCTGCGAGTCGATGCGAATCTGCGGGCCGCGTACACGAGCGAGAAATGGCGGGTGGCCGAGGCCGTGGCGTGGAACAAGAGTTCGTATGCGGTCGCCAAAGGCGCGTTCATTCAATCGGCGCTGGCGGCGATCCATCGCGCCGCGGACGCGCGAGTCCAAGCGCCGGGGCCCGACACGCTGACAGACACCCGTGTCGCACGCCGTCGGCAGTTGACGCTGTTCGTGCCGTCGCCGGTGTCGGCCACGCTCGAACGGATTCGGCAGGAGCTCGATCCCGTACAAGCGCGTCTCATTCGCGCGCATGTAACGCTGTGCCGGGAGGACGAACTCGATGGCGTGGCCTTTGACGATGTGCGCGAGCGACTGCGCCGTCAGTCGATGAGCGAGTTGGCGTTGCGGTTCGGACCGGCACGCATCTTTGCCGGGCACGGCGTGCTGCTGCCATGCGTGGGCGGCGAGGCGCTCTTTCATCAACTGCGCGCGGCGGCACTCGGGCGCGCCGAGATTCGTGTACCGGAAGCACACATCACACTGGCACATCCGCGAAACCCCCGTGCGCCGGCGAACAACGCGGCACACGTGGCCGCGTTGGAGACCTTGGCGACCATCTCGTTCGGGACGGTGAGTCTGATCGAACAGGAACCAGGGCAGCCGTGGGACGTGCTGGACACCGCCACGCTTTCGTAACGTGGTCTGCCGTACGCGAACAGTGCACGAACAGCGAGCGATCGGCTGCCTCCAGCTCTGCTCGCCTATCGACGCGACGACTGCGATATTCGTACGACCACAGGACTCACTGCGACGGAGGATGGTATGGGACGTGCCGATGAGAGACCCACCTCTGCGGAATGGCGCCAGATCGCGGTCGGCGGAGTCATGTGGGGGGCGATCATGTGGTTCGTGTCGAGTGCCATGCGATTCTTCGACGGTCGGCCCATTCTGAGTCAGGCCACGTTCTGGGTGCCTATCTGGCTTGCCACCGGGCTGGTTCTGAGCTGGGTACGGTGGCGCCTCCATCGGCGTCCTCGCGAATCGCAGGGAGACGGATGATGGCTCACGAACCGGCATCTCCCGGCGAGCCTCTGCAGACCGCCGATCCGCGCGCCGTCGCCATCGTGACCGGAATCCAGCTGGGCGACGAACGCGCCGTGCAGCGGTGGCTCGTGGAGCATCCGTCGTTGGCCACCGTGCGCATCGTGGATGAACACGGCGTCGCCCGGTCATTGCTGCACGTGGCGGCCGACTGGCCCGGGCACTATCCGAATGTCGCGAGCATCGTCCGTGTGCTCATCGCGGCGGGTGCCGATCCCAATGCAGCGTTGCGTCCGGCTGATCCCGCTGGTGCACCGGAAACGCCACTGCACTGGGCCGCGAGCAGTGATGACGTGAACCTGATCGACGCCCTGTTGGACGGTGGCGCCGATATCGACGCACCCGGGGCGGTGTTCACCGGCGGGACGGCGATGTCTGATGCGGTCGTGTTTGCACAGTTCCACGCCGCGCGCCGACTGCTCGAGCGTGGCGCGTCGACGACACTCTGGCAGGCGGCCGCGCTGGGCCTGGCCGAGCGCGTCACGGCATGGTGCGATGCGACGCCCGCGCCCAGTCACGAGGAGATCACGAACGCGTTCTGGCACGCCTGTCGTGGCGGGCAACAGATCACGGCCGCGCTGCTGCTGGAACGCGGCGCCGACATCAATTGGGTTGGTCACGATCACAAACGTCCGCTCGACGCGGCACATGATAGTGGAGATCACGACCTGATGATCAGGCTGGAATCCAACGGCGGAACGCGGCTGCGCGGGTAGCCGCTCGCGGGTAGCCGCTACAGCACGCGCCCGCAGAAGCCACGTGGCCTCAGCCAGTACCGCCGAAGCGTTCGGTGCGAATGGTGGCGGCCGCGATACCGAGGCCCGTCAACGCCGTCGCGGCCGCGTCAACGAAGGCGGTGCTGCCGCAGATGTACGTGTGTCGCGGTGCTTCGGGAATCCGCGCCAGCACGTCGCGCAGCATCTCCCGATCAATGCGCCGGTCAAAGTCGTGTGGACGGTACTTGGGCGCGCGCGTGGTGGTGATGACGAGTCCCATCGTGTTCGGGCGCGATGCACGTTCCAGCAACTCGTCGATGCAGGCGAGCGCATCCCACGACCGCGCCGAATACAGCAGGGTCAGTGGATGCTCGGCAGCGCTGGCGGACCAGTGGCGCGCGATGGAGAGCAATGGCGCGATGCCCGATCCGCCGGCGATCAGCAGGACGGGCCCGCCCATCAAGGTGCGCCACACAAAGTGTCCGCCAATCGGTCCGCGGAGCTCGAGGGTATCGCCGGGTTGCGCCACATCGGTGAAGTAGGGCGACACCTCCCCCTCGTCGAGTCGCTCGACCAACAGCTCCAGTCGGGACGCCCCCGGTGCGGACGCGATGGAGTAACTCCGCTGTGCCTGATAGCCATCAGGTGCGGTCAATCGCACGTCCACGTGTTGTCCCGCATCGTACGCGCCGATCGCACTGCGCAAAAAGACACTGCTGATGCGGCCAGTTCTCGGCTGCACCTCGTCCACCGTCGCCTCGATCCAGACAGACACCGGCGACGTCATGGATCGTTGGTGTAGCGCTGTTCCTTCCATGGGTCACCGCGCAGATGATAGCCGCGCAGTTCCCAGAACCCGGCCTCGTTTCGCGAGGTGAACCGCAGCCCCTTCACCCACTTCGCGCTTTTCCAGAAGTAGAGATGCGGAATCAGCAGGCGTGCGGGTCCGCCGTGTTCGGCCGTCAGCGGCTCGCCATTGTAGCGTGTGGCAATCATGGCCTGCTCACCGCGCAGATCGGCGACCGGCAGATTGGTATCGTAGCCGTCATGCGACTGCGCCAGCAGGTACTCCGTCGGCGGTTCGATACCGGCGGCCGCGAACAGATCATCGACGCGCACGCCTTCCCACGTGGTATCGAACTTCGACCATTTGGTGACACAATGGATATCCGCGCGAATGGTCGAGCGCGGCAGGGCTTCGAATTCGTCCCAGGTCCATCGGGCCAGCGGGCGCGGACCATTGTTGATGGCGAAGGTCCACGACGCGAGATTCACGGAGGGGGTGGGGCCGAGCGACAGCACGGGAAACCCATCCTCCTTGTACTGGCCCGGCGGCAAGCGTTTGGCCGTCTCGGCGTCCGGGCGTCGGCCGAAAAATCCGCGTGTGGTCATACCAAAAAGTAGTCGTTCTCCGCCGGTCCCACTCGCGTGACGCGAGGCCGACCCATGCGGTTGTTCGGAGCAGCACTCCACATGCCTATCGGAGCACGCATGCGAATCACGTTCGGGACAGGTGCGACCGTCTTCTTCTTCATGATGTTGGGCGGCGCGCAGGTGCAGGCGCAGTCCGATGCTGGACGCCTCCTTCCCGCTGACCGTGCGCGCGGCGACACCACCGTTGGTGCGGAGCTGTTTGAGCGGTATGCCCGCACGCTTGGTATCGGGCCGGTATCGAGTGTGCCGACATCGACGGATGCGATGCTGCGCAGTGCGCGGGCGTCGCTCGCGGCGATGACGGCGCGCCGCAGGGCGGCCCAAGTCAGGCAGGGCGCCGAGGCGATTGCCCGGGTGTCGGAGTGTCCGATGCCGATCATCGTCGCCGATAGCACGCTGATGTTCGCGATGCGAGTAGCGGTGGCAGACTCGGCAGACGCGCGCGTGCCGGAGTCGGGACGACTGATTGGCTGCCGCAATCCGCTGGCGCCGTAAGCAGGCACATCAATGCGTGCGCGGTTTCGCTGCTGCGTGCTGGAATAGTCGCGCCAGCACATCGCAGCGATTGATCGTGGCGCACATCACGAGACTGCACCGCGTAGGTTTGCGATCGTGTGTGCGGCATTTTACGATACGCATGTTGGTGTGAAGGAACGAAGCAACGAAGCGACGAGGCGACGTTGCTGCGCATGCGCCTTGGGCGTGTGAGAGGTGTATGACCTGAGCCGCCTTTGCCAGGCAGGCACAACAATGAACACGCGTTCGTTTGAGTCACATGTGGATCTGCTCGAGTCATTCTCCATGCGTGTGGCCGCGCTCTCGCACGACGCGTGGGATCGACTGCGAGAGCAGTGCGCGCCGCTGTCGGGACGGTCACCGGACATCCTGCTGTCGCGCGCCCAGCTGTTCGCATCGTCTGCGGCAGCACAATTCGCGGAGCATCGAAGCGCGCCACTCACGCGCGCGATCGCCGACGTCACCACCAGCACGATGACCGCCATCGGGTTCGCCTTCGAGGCACTGTTCACCGTCGCCCCCGCGCTCGATGGGCCGCGCGAACCGCGACGACAGCCGCTCTCGTCGCCACACGCCGACCGGTATGCGGACGCGCTGCACCGCATCTCCGCCGCCGTGTGGCAGCACACGCGACGTTCCGATGGCGTCGGGACCGCCATCGAGGCCGCCGCCGGCGCACTGCTTCGCCGCGATTTCATCCCGGACCGGGAGTTTCAGGCGGTGTACGCATGGGTCGAAGCGGAAATCCCCTACGAATCGATCGATCAGCGGCCGCACGCAATGCGCTGACGGCCCGGTTCGTTATCGTTCACCGATGAAACCGCTTGAACGACTCGGCGAAGCACGTACGCCCGACGGCACCGTCATTGCCCTCTATCGCCACGACGGGGCCTACCTCATTCGCGCCGATGGCGTTGAACTGATGTCCACCCGGCGTCACCTGTCCGAGGACCGGCTGGCTGAGGTGGCCTGCGAGCCGATTCGCGAGCTGCCGGGGGCACGTGTCCTTATCGGGGGATTGGGGCTTGGCTTCACCC
>JAGNMU010000240.1 GCA_017991005.1 Gemmatimonadaceae bacterium
GATGCGCGACCAAGTCGATACAGCGTTCAGGTGAGCATCGGCGATGCTCGGGCATCGGGCGCGCTTGAGGTGATTGCGGATCCAGTGCTCAGTGGCCGGCCCAAGTAGTCTGCCAGGTGTGTGGACGGGAATCGTCAAGGCGCGTTGACCGCCGCACACGCGGGTAGGATAGAAAGGGGTCGGTCATCTCGACCGTGTTGGCTATATTCCCTTTATGTCCCCGCGGTCACCCACCCTTCGAGTAGCCCTTGCCCTCCGCGAGGCGCGGCTCGCACATGGGTTCTCCATCGCGACGCTCGCCAGTATGGCCGGGGTCAGCCCCCGACTCGTGAGCGACTTCGAACTGGGGAAACGCCCCAACGTGTCGTTGGAGACGGCGCTCCGACTGCTGGAGCTCGTCCATGCGTCCGTCTTCGCCCAGCCGGTCGCATCTGCCACCGATGCCAACGATGAGCACGCGGCGCGGGCTGCGCGAACGGCGCGTCGGCGCGCCACGTGGAGCGGCGAGAAGACAACGCTAACCGCGCAGAGCGAGCCGACGGCGCCGGCGGTGGCCGCAGCACGACTCGTCGCCGTCGCCGACGCGTCGAGACTCGCCGTTGGACTGCAGGTGGCGCAATGCGATCAGACGCGTTCGCTTCCGGTGATTGGACTCGCGGCGCTGCGCACCAATAAGGCCGCGAGCGGACGCGAGAAGGATCGTGAGGATCTGAGACGGTTGCCTGAACCGTAACGCGCCGGTTGCATACGGGTCTCCCACCGTCGACCAGCGTGGCGAGGCACGCGGGCGACTCGTATGCTATCCCGTGCCGCTCCCACAGCACGTCCGCGCAACTTCACCTCGCCTACCCGCCGCCGTATGCCTCATCATCGATCATGGTGTCTGGCCGCCTGTGTCCTGTTCGTGTTCCCGTCGGCGATGCGCGCTCAGGAGAAGAATGGATACCAGACCGACTTCACCGTCGAGGAGTTTGCCGCACGACGTGCGAAGAACTACGACGCGATCGGCTCGCGCGGGATTGCGGTGGTACAGGGGGCGAGCGGTGTCCCCGGGTTCAGCGTGTTTCGCCAGTCGAACGACTTCTACTACCTGAGCGGAGTCGAGTCGGCACACGCGTACCTGTTGCTCAACGGACGGTCGCGCACGTCCACGCTCTACCTCCCGCATCGTGACGAAGGGCGGGAGCGTTCGGAGGGGAAGATCCTCTCGGCGGAGGACACATCACTCGTCCGCCAACTGACCGGGGTCGACCAGGTGCGTGGGCTGGAGAGTCTTTCGCGCGACCTCGTGGGTGCGGACCTGATTCGTCCGCCGGCGTTGGCGCTGTACACGCCACTCAGTCCAATGGAGACCGGCAACGACAGTCGCGACGAACTGCTGGCGGGCCAGGCGCGCGCCGCGAGTGATCCGTGGGATGGTCGGCCCTCGCGCGAGGCGCATTTTGTGCGGCTGGTCAGGGAGCGCTTTCCGCAGTTCGAGGTACGCGACCTGTCGCCGACGCTTGATGAGATGCGCGTTATCAAGAGCGCCGCCGAGATCGCGCTCATTCGCCGCGCCACACAGTTGGCGGGACTCGGCATCATCGAAGCGATGCGGTCCACCAGTCCCGGCGTGTCCGAGTATCAGCTCGACGCGGCCGCCAAGTATGCGTTCTATGTGAACGGCGCGCGTGGCGACGGGTATGCCTCCATCATCGGCGGCGGCACGAACGCGTACATGGGGCACTACTTTCGTAAAACGGATGCGTTGCGCGACGGTGACCTGGTGCTGATGGACTACGCGCCCGACTACCGCTACTACACCAGCGATGTGACGCGCATCTGGCCCGTGAACGGCAAGTTCACAGCAGCGCAGACGGCCCTGGTGGAGTACGTCGTGGCGTATCGCGACGCGCTCTTTCGCCATATCAAACCGGGCGTCACGGCCGACGAGGTCCTCGACCGCGCGGCCGCGGACATGAAGCAGTACCTCGTAGGAAAGACCTTTGCGTCTCCCGTGCATCTCAAGGCCGTGCAACAAGGGCTCGTGTTCCGCGGCCACTTCCAGCACCCGGTGGGCATGGCTGTGCATGACGTGGGACGCGTACGCGGTGTGCCACTCAAGGCCGGCATGGTATTCACCATCGATCCGATGATCTGGATTCACGAGGAGCAACTCTACATCCGCATCGAGGACATGGCGCTGGTCACCGCCGACGGCGTGGAGAACCTCAGTGCCTTCGTTCCGTCGCGCATCGCCGATGTGGAACGCACGATCGCCGAGTCAGGGCTGCTGCAATTCCGTCCACCGGTTGCCCCAGCGCGCGACGCCGGGAGTGTACGCAAGTGACACATCACCTGATCACGGCGGGTCTCGCGGTGCTGAGCGCCTTGCTGTTGCCGCCGGCTGCCGTTGACACGTACCCGAAAAACCCCGGCATCGACGCGCTCAACTACGCGTTCACGATCGAACTTTCGGACACAACCGACATGATCGCCGGCGAGCTGGCGCTCGATGTCCGATTTGTCGCGGCCGGTGTGCGTGCCGTACGGCTCGATCTGATCAGCGCCAGCGCGACAGCGGGTGGCAAGGGGATGCGCGTGTCCGGCGTGACGATGAACGGCCAAGCCGTGCCGTACACGCACGCCAACGATGTCCTGCTGGTACCCTTGGCGTCCGCACCGGCCATCAATCAGCGGGCACGGCTGATGGTGCGCTATCAGGGCACGCCCGCCACCGGGCTCAAGATCGGCAACAACAAGTACGGCGATCGCACGTTCTTCAGCGACAACTGGCCCGACAAGGCTCGCCATTGGCTGCCGACCATCGACCATCCGTACGACAAAGCCACGAGCGAGTTCATCGTCACGGCGCCGAGTCACTATCAGGTGGTGTCGAACGGTTTGCAGATGGAGATCACCGACGTGCCCGGTGGCCGTCGTCGCACACACTGGAAGAACTCGGTGCCGATTGCCCCGTGGTTGTACGTGCTAGGCGTGGCGCGATTTGCCGTGCAGCGTGTCGGGACATTCGACGGGAAGGCGATCGAGACCTGGGTCTACGCGCAGGATCGTGACGCCGGGTTTGCCGATTTTGCCACGCCAACGAAAGACGTGCTCGCGTACTACACTGACTACGTAGGCCCCTTCGCCTACGAGCGGTTGGCCAACATCCAGTCCAACAGCGTGAGCGGCGGCATGGAAGCGGCGTCGGCCATTCTCTACAGCGAGAACTCAGTCACCGGCACGGGAAGCGTGCGCTGGCGCAATGTGGTGATTCACGAAATTGCGCATCAGTGGTTCGGCAACGCGGTAACCGAGTCCGACTGGGACGATGTATGGCTCAGTGAAGGCTTCGCGACCTACTTCACCTTGCTGTTCATCGAGCATGCCTACGGCCGCGACGAGTTTGTGCGGGGGCTCGAGTCCAGTCGCAACACGGTCAGGGCCTTCGCTGCGAAAAACCCGAACTACACGATCGTCCACAACAACCTGCAGCGCATGGAGGATGTGACTAGCTCACATACCTACCAGAAGGGCAGCTGGACACTGCACATGCTGCGCGGGGTGATCGGCTCGGACGCGTTCCAGCGTGGCATTCGCGCGTACTACGCGCGGCATTTCAACGGCAATGCCACCACGGCCGACTTCCGCCGCGCGATGGAGGAGGCGTCGGGCCAGGATTTGGGATGGTTCTTCGACCAATGGCTATACAAGCCGGGAACACTCAAGGTTGCAGGCACGTGGACGTACGATGCCAACGCTCGACAGGTGCGTGTGACGCTTGATCAAGTGCAGACCGACGGCGGTCTGTTCACCATGCCGATCGAGATCGGTGTGTACGCCAACGGTCAGGCGCCGCCAGCCATCTCGCGGGTGCGCGTCACGGCGAAATCCAACGTCTTCACCATCAGCGCGCCGTCGGAGCCTGCGGACGTAAAGCTCGATCCGAACGTGTGGGTGCTGATGGACGCGACGTTGGAGCGGCGGCGATAAGGGGGTCTCCGCCCTCGCCCATTCCCATTACTGGAACGAAGTTCGGTCGTTGCGTTGCTCAATTAATTGAGTAAAATTACTCAATATGATGAGCAAAACGCACAAATATCGTCGGCAGGAGGCCGACGTGCTCGCCGCCCGCTTGGCCGAGCCACGACGCTTCATTCAGGTGGTGGCTGGTCCCCGCCAGGTGGGCAAGACCACACTGGTTCAGCAGGTCACGGACGGGATTTCCTTGCCCGTCCGAAGTGCCAGTGCTGACGAGCCGACGCTCAAGGGCACTGACTGGATTGCACAGCAATGGGACGCGGCCCGACTCGCTGTTGCCAGCAATGCGGGCGGCGCAGTCCTCGTGCTCGACGAAATCCAGAAGATCCCCGGGTGGTCGGAGACCGTGAAGCGGCTGTGGGATGAAGACACGCGCGCCACACGCTCACTCAAAGTGGTGCTGCTCGGCTCCGCCCCGTTGCTCATCGCGCAGGGCCTTTCCGAAAGCCTTGCCGGCCGCTTCGAGACCATCGCCGTTGCGCACTGGTCGTTCACCGAGATGCGCGAGGCGTTCGGATGGTCGCTCGAGGAATACCTGTTCTATGGCGGCTATCCAGGGGCCGCACCTCTCATCACACAGCCGCAGCGTTGGTCGCGATACATCGCCGACAGTCTGATCGAGACGTCCATTTCGCGCGACGTGCTGCTGCTCACGCGCGTGGACAAGCCCGCCCTGCTCCGCCGCCTGTTCGAACTGGCGTGTCGCTATTCCGGGCAGATCCTGAGTTACACCAAGATGCTTGGTCAACTGCAAGACGCTGGCAACACCACAACGCTCGCCCACTATCTCGACCTGCTTGCCGGCGCCGGCATGGTGTGCGGGCTGCCAAAGTACGCCGGTGACGTGGCGCGAAGCCGTGGCTCGAGCCCCAAACTGCAGGTGTTCAACACCGCGTTGATGACCGTGACCAGTGGCATGACACCCGCCGAGGCCCGCGCGGACCGTGAGTTCTGGGGGCGGCTGGTCGAATCGGCGGTGGGCGCGCATCTCGCCAATGCCGCGATGCGCGGCGAGTGCACGGTGCACTACTGGCGCGAGCGCAACCACGAAGTGGATTTCGTGGTGCAGGCGGGGCGCACGCTCACGGCGATTGAGGTAAAGAGCGGACGCGCACCGCAGACGCACGCGGGTACGGCGGCCTTTGCTGCGGCGTTTCGACCGACGCGTACCCTACTGGTGGGCGGCGATGGTGTTGCGGTGGAGGAGTTTTTGAGCAAGCCCGTTGGCTATTGGACTCAGGCGATGCACACGTCCGCGATCGGCGCGCCCGCTACGGCCGTACTCCGCGCCAATGTTCATACGGACTGAGCGCGCCAACGATCATTCCAGCGCCCAGGCCCACGCCTCCGGCCGTCCATGCGTCTCGCGCGCGGTGATCGCGGTCGGAATCGATCTGGTCAATCGCCACCGCTGCGGCGAGACTGAACCCCAGGCCGAAGCCGAACGCGAGCGCGCTCCGAGCGCGCGACGTTCCGCGACTGACTTTCGCACGCTTGATGCTGTACCGCGCGACACTCAACTCCGACGCACCGGTTGGGCGGAGCCAGACGGAGTCAGCGGTGGCGCGCACGAACTGGCCAACCACGATCTGGCGTGCCGGAAAGATCGGCCCCTGGCGCAGTGAGTCGCGCATGATGAGCTGCACGCGATTGCCGGGCGTGACCTCAGCCAGCGATTGCGCACGGGAGGCGACCGGAAGCGTGCTGAGGAGGCCCGCGAGTACCAGCACGCGCGGGAACCACGACGTTGCATTTCGCATGAGATCCTCGGCGTCTTGAGACGCCCGATTGCGTTCGCGAGGTGACATTCACAAGGTGCGGCGCGCGAGGGTCGCAGCGTGACGTCGCCTCGCTGCAAGAACTCAACGTGAGCGACGATAGCCGCGCAACCCGGCGCGGTCCTTACTCGCCGTGCGGAGAACCCTCACGAACACCCCGTGCTCTCGACGCGTGCACCGAGCAGTTGGGCAAGGGACTGCCGCAGCCGGTTGGTGGCGTCGAAATAGACGGCGTCCGAGGACCGATGCGGATACCGCTTCGCCGTGAGCGCCGTCTGCACCGCGTCGTGAGACACCTGCGGCATCGCTCCCTGCGCGGCTGTGTTCAAGTAGACCGCGTCCTCAAACGGCGCCCACTGTTCGCGCCACGAACCCGCGATCGCTTCATGGATTCTCATCGCGCGTCACTGTCCCACGCACGTTGGTTGCCACTTGCTGGATGAGCGGCATCGGTGAGGCGGGATGCAAGAAACGCCAGCACCTCGTCGCGCGCGGCGACGGTCGGGGATCCGGCCTCATCCGCGAGATGCACCGTGAGCACGCTGTGGGGGAAATTCACATGCTCCGCGAAGAACGGCGGCGCACCGTCAAGCTTGGCCGCGTCATCTGGCAGGACTCGGCCCACGAACCGATCGCCGAGGGCCCGCGCATACGCGTCAAACCTTGCGGCCGTGCAGTAACGGTCACCGTCAAACCGAAAGGCCAGCACCGACAGATTCTCCTGATCGAGGCGCGTTCGTAT
>JAGNMU010000241.1 GCA_017991005.1 Gemmatimonadaceae bacterium
TGGTACATCTGCGCGGCCTGACGCGAGGGATCAACAACCCACACCAGCGAACAACCGGCTTCAAGCCAGTCACCAACCTCCTGCAGGTCGGCCCCGGCGCGATCTGAGGGCAAACGAATCTCGACCGCAAGATCGGGCACGGTGCGCAGAAAGCCGGGGCCGGGACCGTCCGGCAGTCGATCGGCGCGCACAAACGCGAGATCAGGAGCTCGCACCGTGTCGGGATTTTGCGCGAGCCAAAAACCAGGATCGCCGCCGAGCACACGACCGATGCGCGGCGACGTCGACCTCACGAACAACTCGATCGCGGTGGCCTGCTGAATCAAAACCGCAGCGTGGTCGCCACCCGCAGGCTCGCGCACCATGAGCTGGCCGTGCACGAGTTCCGTGCGATGATGGTGCGCATCGTACTCGAGCAGTTCGCCCGCGGACATCGATACAGGTGCAATCGGCACGGTAGCCCTCCTTGGCGATGCGTTGCCCTCCGGCAAACAAGGTAGGGCCAATCGTCACCCCACCGTCACCACCCCGCGCCGTAACGATACGTCCGACGTTCGCCGATTGCAGCTCGCTCAGTACCGGCAGTCGCTCGAATACAGATCCTTCGCGAAGCCGGCCTTTTCCGCGTCACGCACCGACGCAAAACCCACGCGGTCTTCGGCCTTGATCAGCGTGACGGTCTGGCACGCGCTCGGGTAGAACTTTTTGGAGCGCTTGGAGCCCACAAAGGGCGCCGTGGCCGCGTCGATGGCGCCAGCAACCGGCGCGCCCGACGCAGCGGCGGTGGCCGGCGTCGCCGACGTGGAGGCCCCACCGCTCGCGCACGCACCCAGCACCACCATCGCCGACAGAGCGGCCACCAGACGAAGAGAAGACATGTCCCGAACCCGGCTGAACGTAATACCGCAGGAAGACGGCGTGTTTTCACATAACACTGTAATATTATGACGGTGCCGTCGCATTTTGTAGCCCCCGATCGGCTACATTGTGGAGCCCACCGCCGCGCGCGTACGTTTGCCGCCCGCTCCCCCGGCTCGTCGCGTTGTTCGCCCTACCCACCCCGCTGCCGCATGCCCCTCAAGCGCGCGTCGCGCACGCGTCTCACCAAAGCCGCCGTCAGCGGTGAATCGGCATCTCCCGTGCCAGAGGTCGAGCTCGCCTCGACCGCCTCAGACGCCGACACCGACGACGCCTACCGGCGGCGCCCCCGGCAGTCCCGAGGACAGAAGCGCGTCGAACTGCTCCTCGACTCCGCGGCAGCCGTGATCGCTGAGTCGGGGCTTCAGGCGGCCACCGCCGAGGCGATCGCGCTGCGGGCACGCACGGCAAAGGGATCGCTGTATCAGTTCTTCCCAAATCGCGACGCAGTCCTGGCGGCGCTTGCGCTGCGCTACGCCGATGAAATGCGGGCCATTCACGAGCGCGCCTTTCCCATCGATCCGCACGGACTCGCGCTCGAGCGGCTCATCGACCGCATCGTGCGCCCGCTGGCCGAATTTCACGACCGAAATCCCGCGTTTCGTCGCGTCTTCGCCACCATCGAAGGGCCGGCCGACGACACGCGCTCAGCACCGGCGCGCCTGCGTTCGCAGCTCTTCGATTCGTTCGTGGACCGCCTCGACGTGTTGTTCGCCGCGCGCAATCCCAAACTGCCGTCGCGCGATCGCCGGCGCGCCGCACTGGTCAGCGCGTCGGTGGGCCAATCGATTCTCGCGCCACGCAGCCGAGCCGCGGCCGCCGACAAGAAAGCGCTGCTCGACGATCTCAGGCGGCTGCTGGTGGCGTATCTGTCGCCGCTCCTCGATCCGCCCAAAGCGGTGAAGTCGCCAACGAAGGCGCCAACGAAGGCGCCGACCAAGACCGCGACAGTCGCCGCCAAACGCGCGCGCTGACCGCACGCTTCCGGCACTCTGTCCGCAAGGCGCATTGTGCCCCCTTCCCCACGTGGTGACCTTTCAGGAATGACTCAGGCCGCCACCACCCGCACTGTGACGATCGGTCTCATCCAGGAGACCGCGTCCGACGATCTTGCCGCCAACCTTGCTCGCGCGGTCACGCGCGTTCGAGAGGCCGCGGCGCAGGGCTCGCAGATCATCTGTCTGCAGGAGCTCTTCAACGCGCCGTATTTCTGCAAGGTCATCCGTCCCGATCGGTTCGATATCGCCGAACCCGCCGATGGTCCGGTCGTGACCACCATGCAGGCGCTCGCCAAAGAGCTGGGTGTGGTGATCGTCGTGCCGTATTACGAAAAGCAGGCGCCGGGGCTCTATCGCAATTCGGCCACCGTCATCGATGCCGATGGCGCGATTCTGGGCACGTATCGCAAGATGCACATCCCGCACGATCCGCTCTTCGAGGAGAAGTACTACTTCGCCCCGGGCGATGTGGCGCCCGATCAGCGTGATCATCGCCATCCAGGTGTGAACGGCTTTCGTGTGTGGCGCACCAAGTTCGCCGATATCGGTGTGCTCATCTGCTGGGATCAGTGGTATCCCGAAGGCGCGCGTATCACGTCGCTGTTGGGTGCGCAGATTCTCTTTTATCCCACGGCGATCGGCTGGCATCCGTCGGAAAAGGCGACGTTTGGCGACGCGCAGGTGGATGCGTGGCGCACGGCGCAGCGCGCACACGCCATCGCCAACGGCGTGTTTGTCGCCGCACCAAACCGCGTGGGCTTTGAAGCCGAAGCAGGCACCGACGGACTGGAGTTTTTCGGGCAGTCGTTCATCTGCGATCCGTTCGGACGGTATCTCGCGCAGGCGGGCACCGAACCGGCCATTCTCACGGCGCGCTGTGATCTGGGGCTGATCGAAGAAACGCGTCGCAACTGGCCGTTCCTGCGGGATCGTCGCGTGGATGCGTACGGCCCGATCACGCAGCGTTGGCTCGGGGGCGCGTAGTGACGGCCATTCCCGCCGTCATCGCGGCGAACGCGGCGATCATCGCCGCCAACGCGGCCATCACGGCTGCCCAACGCGCGGAGCGATCCGACGCGTCCACACCGACCGTGCGTATGCCCGCCGAGTGGGAACCGCATGAGGCCACGTGGATTGCGTGGCCGCATCACGAACCGGATTGGCCCGGCAAACTGGGCCCCATTCCGTGGGTGTACGCGGAAATCGTGCGTGCGCTCGCGCCGTTCGAGCGCGTCGAGATTCTCTGTCACAACGAATCGGTGCGCGAGCAGGCGCGTCACGCGCTCACCATGCACGAAGTCGATCCGGCCACGTACCGGTTGCATGTGCAACCGAGTGACCGCGTGTGGCTGCGCGATTCCGGGCCAACGGGTGTACATCTGGCCGATGGGTCTGTGTCGCTGGTGCACTGGGGATTCAACGCGTGGGCCAAGTACGACAACTACGCGCTTGACGCGCTGGTGCCGGAAGCCGTGGAACGCATCACGGGTCTTCGGCGTACACAAGCGGTACGGCGTGACAACGGTGCACGTCTGGTGCTCGAGGGCGGCGGCATCGAAACCGATGGCCTGGGCACCATGCTGGTCACCGAGGAGTGGCTGCTGAGCGACGTGCAGGTGCGCAACCCGGGCTTTTCGCGCGACGACTACGAACGTGCGTTCGGCGAGTATCTCGGCATCTCGCACACCATTTGGTTGGGCGAAGGGTGCGTGGGTGATGACACCCACGGTCACGTCGATGACATCGCGCGATTTGTCGCGCCGGGTGTGGTCGTGCTGGCACACGAGCAAAACCCGGACGATGAGAATCACGGGCGGTCGCTCGACAATCTGCGCCGGCTGGAAGCCGCGCACGACGCGCGTGGTGAACGACTGCGCGTGGTGACGCTGCCCTATCCGCGCGCCGTGATCATGGACGGCACACGGCTGCCGGCCAGCTACGCCAACTTCTACATCGGCAACGGAGTCGTGATCGTGCCCACGTTCAACGATGCGAACGACCGCATCGCGCTCAACACGCTGGCCGATCTGTTTCCGGCGCACCGCATCGTGGGCATTCACGCCGTCGATCTGGTGTGGGGGCTGGGCACGCTGCATTGTCTGACACAACAGCAGCCCGCGCCCCGATCCGACGTGCCACTGAATGCCGGAGGACAGGCATGAGCGATCCCATGCGTCCGGACGACGCGTCAACGAACGGCTCCGCGAATAACGCGGGGAGCGGACCGGTGAACGGTGCACCCGATCCGCAGCTCCCCGCGTGGTTCAAGCGCCAGTCGTCCAAGGCCGATCCGCTCACCGACGAGCGGCTGGCCGCGTTTCTCGGACCACAGTGGGAAACGTATCGGCGCAAGTTCACACCGTTCCGTGAAGACCCGTCCTTCGTTCCCACCTGGAACTGGAGTGCCGCCTTTTTTGTGTCGGCGTGGTTTCTGTACCGGAAGCTCTATCTGGCCGCGTTCGGGTTCATGCTGCTTCCGGGGATGATCTTCCGCATGCTCACCGGGTCGGATACCAACCTGACGCTCACAGAGCTGCAGAAGCCCGAGAACCAGGGACTGCTGATCATGCAGTTGGCGGTCGGCATCTCCTCCGCGATCGCGGCGGGGGGTATCGCCAACTGGCTGCTCTTTCGCCGCGCGCAGGCCGCGGTGCGCCTGTCGGCGATGCAGGAGATGCCCGAATCCGAAACGATTCCCTGGCTGACCCGAGTCGGCGGCATCAATCGGTTGGGTGTGGCCCTGGCCGTGATGGTCTTCCTCGTCACCTCATACGCCGCCGTGAGGGCGTGAACGCTGGGGTGGCAGGGTCCAACAGGGTGCCACAGGGTCGTACGCGACCCGCACCGGAGGTCTCGAGGCGGCACCGGTGGGACAGACGGTGACGCGTTCTCCCGTTCGGGTGTTGTCCTCTAGATGACTGACGCGGAGCTGATAACTCGGACCCGCGCCGGGGACCCGGATGCCTTTGGCGCCCTGGTCTCGCGTTACTACGACGCGTGCTGGCGCTTCGCGTACCACATGCTCGGAGAACGGTCGGATGCCGAAGACGTGGTGCAGGAGAGTTTTCTGCGCGCGTATCTGGCGATCGGCCGCTATGACGAGCGCGATCAGTTTCGTGGCTGGCTCTTCCGCATCCTGACCAATCAGTGTCGAAACGCGTTGACATCCCGCGGGCGGCGTACGCGTCGCTTCGTGCAGGACGAGGTCGCCCTTGAAACAGCAGCGGCTCCTCCGTCCGGTCTGCCACTCGGCGTCGAAGACGCCGCGTTGTCGCGCGCACTCGCTCAACTCGACCCCCAGCAGCGCGAAGCCTTGCTGCTCAAGTACGCCGAAGGGCTCGAGTACACCGAGATGTCGCGCATGACCGGCGTCGGCGAGTCTGCACTCAAGATGCGGGTGAAACGCGGCGTCGAACGGCTGCGCGCGATTCTTGGACCGATCGATGACTGACCGGGACGTGTTGCCGTTTCCGGCGCCCGATCAGGACGACGCCGATATCGCCGCGCGCATCGCGGCGCTGTACGAGCGCACCCCGGCGACCGAAGCGAGGCAGGCCGACCGGTGCGCGCGTGCGGTGCTCGCGCAATCGATGCATCAGTCGTCGCGGTCGGCGCTGGGCGTGTCTCGCACGCGCTGGTGGTGGGGCGCGGCCGCAGCGGCGGTGCTCATCACTGCCACCACGCGGCCCTGGCGCGGCGTGGTGTCCACGCAGGAAGCGGATTCGGCCGTCGGCCGGGCCATCGCCGCGGCCACCCTGTCGGGGACGGTCACCCCCTCCGACAGCGCGGTGCGCTTCGACCTGACGCTGCCCACATCGGCCTCGGCCGTCGCCATTGTCGGAGACTTCAATGGGTGGGACCAGAACGCCACACCGATGGCGAGCCGCGATGGGACCTGGTCGGCCAACATCCCGCTGACGCCGGGACGGCACGTCTACGCGTTCGTGGTGGACGGCAAACGCTGGATCGTCGACCCGCTCGCGCCGCAGGTACCGGATGACGGATATGGACCCGCCAACGCGGTCGTGATCGATGGCGGCCCGCAGTGAGCATGCTCTCCGTCACGATGTTGGCTTTGGCCGGCCAGTTGCTTGGCGCGGCGATGCCGCTGGCCTCGGGCACCGATGTCGAACACGGTCGGCCGTCGGCAACGTCAGCCGAGCAGTCGGGTGACCAGTCTGGTGATCAGGCACAGCCGCCGGTCACGTTCGACCCGACCCGTTTCGATAGCCTGACGGCACTCTCGCTTCGCTCGTTTCTCGACTCGGCCGCCGAACAAGGGCTGCCGCTTGGACCGCTGATCAATCGCGCCCTCGAGGGCGCCGCTCGGCGCGTCAGTGGCGCGCGCATCATGCAGGTCGTGCGCGCCCATGCGGCCGCCATGGCCGAAGCACGGGCTATTCTGGGACCAACGACACCGGTCGCGGATCTCGATGCCGCCGCAACGGCTCTGCGCGCCGGCGTCGACGAAAAGGCACTCAGCGCCATTCGCACCTCGCGTCCGGTGGGCTCGGTGGTGATTCCGCTCATGGTGCTCACCGACATCGTGCAGCGTGGCGTGCCCATCATTGCGGCGCGTGATGCGGTCACAACCATTGCGCGCATGCCCTCGTCGGAG
>JAGNMU010000242.1 GCA_017991005.1 Gemmatimonadaceae bacterium
CACCTACCCTGCCGCGGTACGCGGTGCCCTGGAACTCGCGCACGCCTGCGCCTGTCCACGCCTCCTCTACACGTCAAGCACCGGCGTCTATGGCCGCACCGACGGCGGTGTCTCTCGTGAAGGCGATGCCATCGTGGTGGCAGATGCCCGTCAGGGTGCGCTGCGCGATGCGGAGCTGGTGTTGAACGCCGACCTCGGTGGGCCTGCACTCGACCGGATCATTCTCCGCGTGGCGGGGCTGTACGGACCCGGCCGAGATCCGGCGCCGCGGTTTCAGGTCAGCGTTCCGGTCGCCGACGACGATGTCTGGTGCAACTTCGCCTGGCGAGACGATGTGGTGGAGGCCATCACGCACCTGATGACGACACCCGCCGTTTCGCTGTCAGAGCACGCCTCGGCGCGACCCTCAGCGCAACCCTCGGCGCGCGTCTTCAACTGCGCCGATGGCGTCCCGCTGCGCGCCTCGCGCATTGCCCGCGCGCTCGGGGCAAGCGAGGAGAACGCGTCGGCCGGTGCGGTGCAGCGAATGCGACCTGCGGCGGCGCCGTCCGGTCGGTCCAATCAGCAGATTGTCGTCGATGCTCTCCGCGCCACCGGCTGGCAGCCACGCATGACGACGGTCTATGACGGTTTGCGGGCACTTGGCCATCATCTGCGCGCATCCGACGTGGCTGCCGCGCCGATGCCGGAACGGCCGTGAGCGAGGCACTCAGTGTGGGCCCGTACGGCCCGAATACGGCTGGTGTCCGCCGCTTTCTGGTGCGACTGGCGGGGCTAGGAACCGGCAGTCGTCACGATGTCGTTGCGGCGCACAGCGCGTGCTGCGTCCGTCCGGCGTATCAGGCCGCCGAGCGTCTGCTGGGATCGACCATAGAGCGCTCGGGGCGTGCTGACGCGCAGCAGGCGTTGGCCGGTCCACTGCTGCAGCTCGTCCGACTGCCGTCGCCCGTCGATGAATCGGCGGTGCGCGGCGATGATGATCTGCACTCGCTCGATCCAATCGCCGAGCCGGCGCTGGCGGCCTTGCTCGCGTTGCTCGTCGCCGACCTGTTGCCGCGCGAGATCCTCGCCGAGCTCTACGCTCCGTTCGAACCAGTGTTGCCGCTGATCGACGTCTGGCCGACACCGGAGCCGCGTCCGTAGACCTATCGGCTTGGCCCAGCGACAACCGAAGTCGCTGGTGCTGATGGCGTGCCTATGAAACGGTGTCGGCGCGTGGTTCAGCGGCCAGCGTAAACCGCGGGATGAAGGCTTGGAACGACGAGCCGTCGTCGCGCACAAACCGATACGCCCCTTCCATCCACCCGTGCGCGGACTTCAGCACGCAGAAGGACCGGTACTCGTGCACGTGGCCGGGCAGCAAATGTGGCTGTTCGCCAACCACCCCCTCCCCTTCCACCACTGTGTCTCCGACCGCTTCGTCGTGGATCAGCCAGCGACGCGTCCGGAGCTGCGCCGCCTGGTCGCCGACGTTTTCGATGCGGATGTGATACGCGAAGACGAACTGCCCCAGCATGGGATTCGACCGTTCTCGCAGATACGATGGGCGAACGGAGATTCGGATTCCCGAGGTGATACGGTAAAAGAACGGGACGCGCTCAGCGGCCATCGGCACGACCTCGCGAGGTGAGACGGGTGAACGTGCTTGCCACGCGAATGGTGTGGCGCAGCACGGAGAACTCTTCACCGTCGGCCGGCTCATGCTGCAGCGGACCGACGGTCATGGTGATGGAAATGGGGGCGCTTTCGATGCCCAATCGGTTCACGGCGCGCACGGTCACTTTGTTGATGCCGGACGCGGGCAACACCACGCGCGTCGTCGTACCGGGAAGGATCTGGGTGATCCACTCCTGATCCGTCCGGCTCTGCACCAGCCACTGCCACGGGGCATCCTTTCCGTAGGTCCCGAGTTCGATCGTTGGCAACGAGGTCCCGTCGAGCAGTCGCACCGACGGCACAGGCGGCGCCGGCGCGAGCAACCAGGACGTTGGCGGCACCAGCGCGGACTGCGCGTACGGTCCGTCGGTGAGTGCCTCGTTCATGTTGGCCTGATTGATCAGGAACGACTTCATCGAAAAATGCACGTTGCCCGTGGCCCCCGGTTGCACGCGGGTCACCCGGATCTGTTCGACCAACTCACTCACCGGAAACGCGCTGGCCCCGGGTCCCCCGGCGCGCGAGGTGAAGTTGCCCGGCCACAGGTGGCGCGCATGCACGTTTTCCTTGGCCCACCATTCCAGCAGCACCGGATACGATTGCGCTTCCTTGGTGGTTGGCCAGTACAACTGCGGCGTGAAGTAGTCGACCCAGCCCTCGCGAAGCCACTTGCGGCCATCGGCGTAGAGTTTTTCGTAGGCATCGAAGCCGCGGATCTGCGCCGGATATCCCGGTCGCCAAATACCGAATGGGCTGATGCCGAATTTCACCCAGGGTTTGATCTGGTGCACGCCGTCATTGAGCGCCTGCACCAGCAGATCGACATTCTGTCGGCGCCAGTCACTGCGTCCCAAGGTCCCGCCGCCCGCACGGTACTTCTTGAAACTGGCATCATCGGGGAATGGGATTTCGCGGCCGCGACGGGTCGTTTCCGGATACGGATAGAAATAGTCGTCGATATGCACCCCGTCGATGTCATATCGTTGCACGACATCGAGGACGACACGAACCGTGCGCTCTCGGACGGCCTTTTCACCCGGATCCATCCACAGGTATTCGCCATAGCGTTTCACCAGCGACGGATTGGTGCGCGCAATGTGTGATCCAGCAAGCGCGCTCTTGGCGCCCGGGTGCTTGGCACGATACGGATTGAACCACGCGTGCAGTTCGAGATTGCGCTTGTGCGCTTCGCGTACGGCGAACTCGAGCGGGTCCCACAATGGCTGCGGCGCCCGCCCCTGCGTGCCCGTCAGGTATTCACTCCACGGCTCGATCTTCGACGCATAGAGTGCATCTGCCGCGGGCCGGACCTGAAAGATGACCGCGTTGAGTTTGAGCGCCGCAGCGCGATCGAGCAGGTCGATCAACTCCTGTTGCTGCTGCGCCGTGGTGAGCGTGCGCGATGACGGCCAATCGATGTTGGCGACGCTCGCCACCCACACACCGCGGAACTCCCGGGGCGGCGGCGGTGCATCCTCGCTCACCCGCGAGCGCGCCGGCGCCGCTGGTACGGCACTGGTGCCGCGTCCCGTTGGCGTGCGCGACGCGGCGGGTGCGGTGGCAGGCGCGGTCGACGCGGCGCCACCGACCGGATTCACGGCTCCCACCGGCGCCCCATTCGGCGACGGCCGCGTCGCGTCGGGACCCGGCGTCACCGCGGGGCGGGACCGACACGCCAACGGCAGCAGCACGAGCGCACACACGACTTTGCTCTGCAGCGCCACACGCAGCTGGCGCGCGACCGGCGTCAGCACACGCGGTCTGCCGTGCCGTGCGAACATCGTCACGCGCCCGCCCCAGCGACAACAATCGGCGCGCCGGACGCGCCAAGCGTACCACGCGCACCGTCCCCGACCGACGCGAGGTCGGCAATCATCGCGCGCAACACCTCACCCGCGCGACGCGCCGCTTCCGCAATACGCTCGGCCGATTGAATGAACGAAATACGAAAGAACCCTTCTCCGCCCTGACCGAAACCGGAGCCGGGGAGCACGATCACGCCCTGCTCCTCCCTGAGTCGATCGGCGAAGTCCTTGCTGGCGATTCCCTCGGGAAGTGGCATCCACAGATACATCGTTGCCCGCGGCGACTCGGCCGTAAACCCATTCGCACGGAATGCCGCCACGGCCGCGTCGCGGCGACTTGCAAAGGTGGCGAGATTCGACGGCACGAACTCGGCCCAACTTTCGATGGCCGCCACGCCCGCAGCCTGAATCCCCATGTACTGACCGGTATCGGTAAAGGCCTTCACCTTGGCCAGGGCCGACGCGATCTCAGGCTTGGCCACGGCCCATCCGCAACGCCATCCGGTCATGTTGTACGTTTTCGAAAGCGAATGAAATTCGATAGCGACGTCGCGCGCGCCATCGATCTCGAAGATGCTTGGCGGCACATACCCGTCAAAACCCATCTCCGAATACGCGTTGTCGTACACCAACAGGATGTCGCGCTCCCGACACGTCGCCACGACGCGTTCGAGATAGTCCAGCGGCGCAATGGCCGCCGTCGGATTGTTCGGATAGTTGAGATAAAGCACGCGCGTTCGTGACAGCACGTCCGTCGGAATCTCGTCGAGATCCACGAGGAAATTCGTACGCGGACGCAGTGCGTACGTGTACGGCTCCGCATCACTGAGCAATGTGCCGCCGAGATAGGCCTGATACGCCGGCTCAGGAATGATGCCCACATCGCCCGGACCGACATAGGCAAACGCCACATGCGCCAGCCCCTCCTTGCTGCCCAACAGTGGCACGACTTCCGACATGGGATCAAACGTCTGCCCGAATCGTGTCTGCATCCACGCGACGATGGCCTCGCGATACGCCACTAACCCCAATCCAAAGCCGTATCGCTGCATTGCCGGCTGCTCCGCCGCCCGCTGCAACGCGGACACGGCGGCGGCGGGCGGTGCGAGATCCGCATCGCCCGCACCCAGATCGATCACATCGACGCCAGCTTCAATCAGCGCCTTCTTGCGTGCCGGAATGTGCGCCAACGGGTAGGCGGGGAATCCGGCAAAGCGAGCGGAGAGTCTCGGCATGACACGCGGAGTGTGATCGGGGACGAGCCGTTCGGCTCAGGACGTCGGTGGATTGAACGCGCCGTGCTGTGATTCGATCCAACTCTTGTGGTACGCCGGATCTTCGATGTGTGTTGCGGCCTTTGCGATCTTGAGCGCCCGAAAACTGTCCATCATGACGGCCAACTCGTTGGTGTACTTGGCGCCGATGGAGGCCTCGGTTCGTCCCGGATGCGGACCGTGCGGCAGGCCGTCGGGATGATGCGTAATGGAGCCGTATTCGATGCCCTTGCGGCTCATGAATTCACTCGAGGCATAAAACAACACCTCGTCGGAATCCACGTTGCTGTGATTGTACGGCGCCGGAATCGCCTCCGGATCGAAATCATACGGCCGCGGACAGAACGAACAGATCACGAATCCGTCGCCCTGAAACGTCTGATGGACCGGTGGCGGCTGGTGAATACGACCGACGATCGGTTCGAAGTCGTGGATATTGAAGATCCACGGATAGAAAAACCCGTCCCATCCCACGACATCGAACGGGTGATGATCGAGCACCAGTTCGTTCAGCGCATCGTACTGCTTCACGAGGATGGGAAACTCGCCCTTTTCATCGTGTGCATCCACGTGCTGCGGACGGCGGATGTCGCGCTCACAAAACGGCGCGCCCTCCAGCATCTGCCCGTATTCGTTGCGATACCGCGAGGGCACACGGACGTGCCCGCGACTCTCCATGACCAGGAACTTGGTGCGTCCCGCGGCCGGGTCCAGCCGCCAGCGATGCGTGATGTTGCGATGGATCACCACGTAGTCGCCCGCGCGGTACGGCAGTTCCCCGAATACCGATTCCAGAACGCCGGTGCCTTCCACGACATAGACCACTTCATCCGCCTGACTGTTCCGATAGAAATGGGTATCTGTGACATCGGGCTCCACGTACAACATGCCGATGTCGCTGTTGAACAGCAGCGGCATCCGGTCGAGCGTCGGCGAGCCGCCCGGGGTGACCCGCGACGTCAGGAAGTGGCGGTGCCGCAGTGACATGGTGTCATCGGCCTCCCACACAATGTCACGCACCTTCCGCGCGGTCAGCACCGTGGTGGGCGGATGCACGTGATAGAGCAACGACGACGTTCCGACAAACCCTTCGTGGCCCATCAGCTCTTCCGCGTAGAGCCCGCCGTCTGGTCGGCGAAATACGATGTGCCGCTTGCGCGGAATGGAACCAAGCGCGTGGTAGAATGGCATGATCGGCTCAGAGATTGCCGCGAAGTTCTTGTTCGCGCTCGATCGATTCGAAGAGCGCTTTGAAGTTGCCCTTGCCGAAACTCTTCGCGCCCTTTCGCTGAATGATCTCGAAAAACAGCGTCGGACGGTCTTCGACGGGTTTGGTGAAAATCTGCAGCAAATAACCGTCGGGATCGCGATCCACGAGAATGCCCAGTTCGGCAAGCTGGTCGATCGGTTCATCGATGGTGCCGACACGCGCCTGCAGCTCGGCATAGTATGACGTGGGCACCGACAGGAATTCGACCCCGCGATCACGCAGCGCCGTCACCGTCTCGAGAATGTTGTCGGTGGCCAACGCGAGGTGCTGCGCTCCCGGGCCGCGGTAGAAGTCGAGATACTCTTCGATCTGCGACTTCTTCTTGCCCGACGCGGGCTCGTTGATCGGGAACTTGATCTTGTCGTTTCCGTTGGCCATCACCTTCGACATCAGTGACGAATATTCGGTGCTGATATCGGAATCGTCGAAGGTGATCAGATTGCGAAAGCCCATCACGTCGGCGTAGTAGCCAACCCAGCGATTCATCTGCCCCAGCTCGACGTTGCCGACGCAGTGATCGACGT
>JAGNMU010000243.1 GCA_017991005.1 Gemmatimonadaceae bacterium
GCGCATGGGTGACGAACAGGCGATCGCCCGTCTCGCTGACCGCGCCCGCAACGCCACCAGCGACGGATGTCCGCGTGCTCAGGATGACGAACGTGTCGATGCGCTGAACGCGGTGGCGCAGATGGATGCAGAACTGGCGCTGCCGATCCTCAAGAAAACATTGGCGCGTCGTGAGCCGTGCACGCAGCAGCTCCGCCGTACCGCCGTCTGGCTGGTGGCGTCCCGCCGTGTGCCCGACGCCGCGTCGATTCTGCTGAACGTGGCCAAGACGGACCCGGACAAGGAAGTGCGTGAGCAGGCGGTGTACTGGATGTCCAACGTCCCCACCGAAGAAACGACGACGATGCTGATCGATCTCGCCAAGAAGGGCGACGATCTCGATCTGCGCAAACGCGCCGTGTATGCACTCTCGCGCTCCAAGTCGCCGCGTGCTGTTACGACGCTCAAGGAGATCATCCTGGATGCGAACGCGGACGGCGATCTGCGTGCCGATGCGCTCAACTGGTATATCTCAGGTCCTGGCCGTACCGCCGATGATTCGTTCGCCTTCCTCAAGGACGTGTACGGACGCGCCGACGACACGCGATTCAAGCAGCGGGTCATGCAGAGTCTGGCGTCCCGTCGCACCGAAGAGTCCCGCACATTCCTCGTTGACGTGGCGCAGAATGCGAAGGAGTCGATGGAAGTGCGGCGCAGTGCCATCTGGTCGCTGCAGGGCTCGGGCGTGACGAACGCGCAGCTCGCGACGATCTACGATCGCGGAACGGACACCGAGATTCGCAAGCAAGTGATCGGCGTTCTGGCAGGTCTCAAGGACAACGGTGGCGTCGACAAGTTGATCGACATCGTGCGCAACGAGAAGAACGTCGAACTGCGCAAGCAGGCGCTCAACAGTCTGTCACGCAGCAAGGATCCGCGCGTGATCGCGTTGTACGCCGAGATCATCGACCGATGATCGCCGCACGCGCGCCCCAGCGGCGGCGCGTGCACGGGGGATGGCTGGTAGGCGTGGCGGTGACGTCTGTGGTGCTGGCTTCGGCCGGCACCACGACCACCGCCCACGCGCAGCGCACCCTCGGCGCGCGTATCGATGCGGTTCGGACGGGCCGAGTGCGGGTGACGTTTGCCTCTCGGCCCGAGCTCTGCGGCAATGGCATGAGCTGGTTTCGGAAGCGGCAGACGAGTGGCAGCAACACCACGATCTACGGCACGGTGATCAACGGGAACTTCAGTGGCGGGCGCGATGTCGACGCCACCTGCGAACGCGGTCCGGTACGTCTCGTGGTGCTGCGCAAGGACGGTGAGACCACCGAAGTGCGAAGCTACGTTGGGGGCACGTGGCGACCGGACACCGGTATCACCGACCTCGGCGAGGTGCCGGCGTCGGAGGCGGGTGCCTGGTTGCTCCAAATGGCGGCGACAGGGCCTACCAAACCCGCGCGCTCCGCGATCACGGCCGCGACACTCGCTGATTCGGTGAACGCTGCGGATGCGCTGCTGCGTATCGCGAAAGATGATTCGCGTCCCAACGAAGTTCGCTCGAATGCGATCAACTGGCTGGCCGACGTGGTGGGCGATCGGGTGTCGCAGACACTCGACTCACTCGCCTACGAGCCCGGCGACCGCGAGATGCGCAAGCAGGCGATCTTCGCCATGTCACGTCGGCCAGCGGAAGAAGCGGTGCCGGCGTTGCTCAAAATGGCGGAAACACTGCCCGATCGAGAGCTGCGCAAGACGGCGGTGTTCTGGCTGGCGCAAAGCAAGGATCCGCGTGCCATCGCGTGGATGGAGAGGCGGATCGGCAAATGATTCGCCGTGTGTGCCCGATCTCGACGGCGAGTCTACCGCTCGCCGTTGAGCTCGAGGCTCCACTCGATGGGAATATTCGGATCGAGTGAATCACGCACGCTGCAGTACTTGGTGACGGCCAACTCGATGGCGCGTTCGGCATGGGCGCGATCGATGTCGGCGCCCAGCATACGAAAGGTCATGACGATCTTCGTCACGCGACCGGGGATGCCGGAAAAACGCTCGCCAAGCACATCGATCGTGAGCGCATGCACGGGCGTGCGGCGCTTGGCCAGAATATCGACGACATCGATGCCCGTGCAGCCGGCGAGCGCACTGAGCAGGGTGTCGACGGGCGACGGGCCGGTGGCTCCACTGGAGTCCATCCGAATGGACGGACCGCCCGATGCGCGCGCTGCGTCGAAGCGGTGTTCGCCTGCCCACGAGACGTGCACTCGGGCGGGTGGTTTGCCGACGACGGGCATGGCCGCCGTGTCCTGCAGCTTGAGATCGCTTTCGAACTCACGCGTCATGATGCTCGTCTCCGGGACATGGAATCGCTGATCCTTGAGCCTACTCGGTCCCAGGCGCGAAGGGGAGTGGTCCCGCACGTGTCCGGCAATCTGGTACCTTCCACGGATGACCGAATCCCCACCTGCGATTCCGGATCTCCGCCTTTGTGGTGCGGTCGTCGTCTATCGCCTCTTCGATGTGGGTTATGCGATCGACCTAGGTCGCGCCCTCGAACTGCTGGCCTCGAGCGCGCCTGAACGGGTGCGTCCATTGCGCGGAGAAGCGCAGGCGCTGCAGATCCGGAATCCGCCGGTCACCGTGCTGCTGGGAACCGAGGCCCTGCTTGTTGGCGGTCGGCCGCAAACCGTGGAGCTCTCTGCGCGCATCTTCGACTTCGGCGTTGTGTCGCTTCGTGTGCGGGCCACAACACCGGACGATCTCACATGGCCCGCGTTCACGGCCTTCAGTTTGGCCGTGCACGACCATCAGGCGCTGACACCAATGGTTGCCGACACGTTGAGTCGGCTCGTGAGTCGCATTGCACCAGCGATCGAGCGTCCTGCCGTCGCCGATGTTCGTGAGGACTACACGGTCTATCGTATCACCCGGGCTCGTGATGCGGACGGCGCGGCCGTGACGAGCGAGGTGCTGAGCGTGCTGGATGTCGTGCCGCTGCTGCTCGGCGAAACGCGTGCGTTGAGCGCTGAAGCTCGGCGGGAGCTGCTGCCACACCGTTTCTCCTACTACAACGACGATCTCGCGATTCTGACATGGGAGAGTGCGTTGATGGCGGAGCCGGGAGACCACGACACCGACTTGCAGTACATTCTGGAATTCGCCAACGCGCAGTTGCTCGAGCTGCGCTACTACGACGCGGTGCTCGACGGCGAATTGCCGCGCATGTATGACGCGATCAACGCCGCACGCCGCCGCCGCTCGGTCTTTCCGGGACGACGGTTTGCCGGCCTGCTGTCGCATCTCCAGGCGGCTGTGGCAGACACCACCGAGGTGGTCGAACAGGTCGAGAACGCGCTCAAGGTCACCGATGATGTGTACCTGGCCCGCGTCTATGCGTCTGCACTGGAGATCTTTCGCGGCCGCGTCTGGCGCGCCGGAATCGACCGAAAGCTGGCCATCCTGCGTGACACCTACGCGATGCTCAATGGCGAGGCCTTGGCCGGTCGCAGTGAAACGCTGGAGATTGCCATTGTCCTGCTGATTGTTGCCGAGCTCGTTCTGGCGTTTGTACGGGTGCACTAGCGGGCGCCACGGGTTCGTCCCCGGCTTCCCCCCCAGCCGCACACCTCGGTTACCTTTCGGAAAGGCGCCGTCCGACGCCACGTCTGCACCACGGGAGGTTCGTCCGATGGACCTGGATCGCGATACGATCGCATCGGCGATTGTCGGCACCGGCGGTGCCTGGCTGCTGGGGAGCGCGGTGCTGCACAGTCGCAGCGACCGCTGGAACGCCATGCAGCGCCGAGGGCTGGTGCTGGCCGGGGTCGGGTTTCTGATGAGCGCCGTTGCCGCGCGGTGGTTGCAGCCGCAGGGCAATCGCGGGATCGCGATTGCCCTGATGGGCACGGTGATTGCCATGCGCGGCATGTTCATCCTGGTGCGTGAGCGAGCGGCCCGCCGCGCCGCTGAAAAGCCTGGCACGCGCGAGTAGAGTCCGCTGGCCACGCTGCCCCTGATGGAGCCGTATGCGCGCCATGTGTTGGTGTGCACGGGCGGCTTCTGCTCCGAATCCAAGCAAGGCCGGGCACTCTACAGTCGTCTCGCTTCACTGCTGCAGCGGGAGGGGCTGTTGTTCGGCCCCACCCGCGTCAAACGCAGCGAGGCGCCGTGTCTCGGGGTGTGCGCGGGCGGTCCTGTCGTGGCGGTGTATCCCGAAGGCGTGTGGTACGGCCACGTGAACGCCGATCTGCTGGAGCGTATCGTGCTCGAGCACCTGAAAGCGGGACGCGAGGTGTCGTCGGCGGTCTTTCACCGTTTGGGCGAACGCTCGCCTTCGGAGCCATAACCGCCGAGCGACTCGACGCGTGTAGCGACGCGTGTAGCGACGCGTGTAGCGACGCGTTTACTGCTGTCCCGCGAGCGCCCGAAGCGCCGCGACCCGTTCTTCGGTGGGCGGGTGCGTGCTCATCCACTTTGCCGCACCGCGCAGGCTGAAGGCCGCGAGCGGATTGACGATGGCGAGCGACGCCGCGCTGGGCGAGACGTGCATCGGAATGCGATGCGCGCCGGCGTCGAGGCGTTGCAATGCACTCGCGAGTGAGAGCGGGCGGCCGGAGATCTGCGCGCCCACGGCGTCTGCCTTGAACTCACGCTGACGGCTGATCGCGAACTGGATCAGCATCGCGATGATCGGGCCAACGATGAGCATGGCAATCGCGGCGAACGGGCTGCCGCCTTCATCGTCATCCCGGCGTCCACCGAAAAAGAACGCCATCTGCGCCAGGTTGCTGATCGCACCGGCCATGGTGGCGGCGATCGTCGACAGCAGCATGTCGTGGTTCTTGATATGCGCCAGTTCGTGCGCGATGACGCCCTCGAGCTCATCGGGGGAGAGCGTCTTGAGGATGCCCTCGGTGACGCACACCACCGCATTGGCCGGATTGCGACCTGTGGCGAACGCGTTGGGCTGCGCCTGCGGCGCGATAGCCACCACCGGCATCGGCAACCCGGCGTTCTGACGCAGGCGGTCGACCATGGCGTACAACGCGGGCGCATCCTCAGCGGATACCACGCGGGCGCCGTACGAGCGCAGCACCATGCTGGAGGAGCCCCAGTACATGGCAATGTTCATGACCGCCGACAGGCCCAGCGCCATCATGGCGCCGGAACTGCCGCCGAGCGACTGGCCGATGGCCACCACGAGACCGGTCAGACCGGCCATGAGCACAAACACCTTCAGGTTGTTCATCTCTAGTACTCCAAGCGTCCGCGGGAGGACGTCGAAAGTCGGGTCGCGAGCGGGTTGTTCCGGGCGCGCGCCTCTGGGCGCACGCCTCTGGGCGCACGCCTGAAAGCGCTTGCCTACGAAGCGACCCCGTGGCTAGACATCCGCCGCGGGGTCGTTCCGATGTTGAACTTCAGCGATGGCCTCGGAGCCGCGCAGCTCCCGGACCCCCTCCACGAAATCCGCAGGACGCTCCACCACGCCCTGGCGCGCAAGCTCCTCGGCCACCGCTTTCAAGTGTCTCGGCCATACATACAGCGCCAGTCCAAAGAAGTTCCGCCGGGCAGTTTCGTTGCCGGCCAGGAAGTGCGCCAGCCGCTGCCCCCCCTTGGCCGTGTTGCAGCCCCTGCAGGCGGTCACTACGTTGCCCCCAGACCCATCCCCGCCGCGCATGCGCGGCTGGACATGGTCCACGCTCAGATCTTCCGGGGCGAATCGTTCGCCGCAGTACACGCAGCGATACCCGTCCCGGGCAAAGATCTCCAGCCGTTTCACGCGTTCCGTTCCACTTGCTGCACTCCGCACTCCTTTAGGATTTCGTGGATCTCCCTGATCGCGGCCGTCGCAAACTGTTCGATCAGTTGACACGCTTCCTGAACACCGAGGAGAGCGTGTCAACGCCGCACGACGTCCCGCCCCGCCTCACGTTTCAAGCCCTCGAGAGCATTCGTATGTCGCGTTCCCGTGAACGGATTCTGACGAACCTGGAAGAGATGTACCGCGAAGCCTTTGATCGCGCCAAGGAGTCGGGCGATCCGGCCCAGATGGCGTCGCTCGATTTCGCGTATCGCCGCGAGCAGCTGTACTTCGAGATCCTGCTCGATGTGCGCGATGCGGTTGAAAAGCGGTAACTGATCCGGCGGACGACGCATGCGCCTTCTCCGTCGTGCGTTCGTCGTTCCGCTGCTGATTGTCTGCGCCCTGACGGGCAGCGCCCTGATGGGACTCACCTCCCGACTGGGCGCACAAACCGTGCGCGGTCTCGTGACGCGTTCGGGGACGCCAGTGTCCGGCGCGGTGGTGCAACTGCTGGACAGTACGTCCGCGATTGTCTCACGCACCATCACCGACGACGCGGGCGCCTATCGCGTGCTGGCGCCGCGTTCCGGCAGTTATCGACTGGCGGCGCGCCGCGTCGGAGTCGCGCCGTTCACGTCGGCCGTATTTGTGTTGCGCGCCGGTGAGACGCGTGAGGTGGCGCTTTCGGTGGACGGCGTGGCGGTGTCGCTCGACACCATGA
>JAGNMU010000244.1 GCA_017991005.1 Gemmatimonadaceae bacterium
GACCGGTGGATTTCGTCGACTTGATCAAGGCGCGTTTGCACTAGTCGCGCACATTGGCGCAACGGTTCCGAAACGGGGTGAGTGTCGGCGGCTCGGCACTCACCCCGCTTCCGTTGGCGGCCTATACTTCATGCAGGAGGCGCGCCACGATGCTGCTCGAAATTCCATATCCGAATATTTCGCCAACGCTCTTTGAGCTTGGTCCCATTCGCGTGCGCTGGTACGCGTTGATGTACGTGATCGGCTTCCAGATCGGCATCGTCCTGCTGAAGCGGCGAGCAAAGCGTGGCCTGTTTGCGGTGTCCGCTGATGACGCGGAACTGCTCGCGCTCTATCTCTTCGGCGGCATGATCCTCGGTGCGCGCCTGTTCTATGCGACGGTGTATCAGCCCGCCATCTGGACCCGCAGTCCGTGGGAGATCTTTGCCGTCTGGCACGGCGGTCTCAGTTTCCATGGCGCAATGATCGGCATGGCGCTCGCCTGCATGTACTTCGCCCATCGCATGGCCATTCCGTTTCTGATGGTTGCTGACGCATTCGCGATTGTCACGCCACCCGGGCTGTTGCTCGGTCGCATCGGAAATTTCATCAACGCCGAACTCTACGGACGCGTCACGGACGTCCCGTGGGGCATGCGGTTTCCCACGGATCCGCAACGCCTGCTGCGCCATCCGTCGCAGCTCTACGAAGCACTCTTCGAAGGGATCCTGCTCGGACTCGCACTCTGGGCCATTCAGCGATACCTGCTGGCGCGCCGCGGATATCGACTGGGCATGATCTCCGGAGCGTTCTTGCTGTTGTATGGCATTGGACGGTTCGTCATCGAATACACACGGGAGCCCGACGCGCAGCTTGGATATGTGCTCGGGCCGCTGTCGATGGGACAGCTGCTCTGTGTGTTGATGGTCCTCGCCGGGGCGGCGTGGGTCGCGATCGCGGCACGGCGCGAGGTGTTCATCCCCTCTCGCGCCGCGCCAGTGGTGGCCTAGCCGCCACCTGCTACACCAATGGCATACCGGCCATTGGCCCGCCGTCCGTCAGGACGACCCGATCGTCGTGGTCCTTGCCATACGCCGGCTGGTGCGCACGCGAGAACTGCGTGACCTGATGTACAAACGCCTCGAGGCGCGTTCGGATATTCGTCAGGTGCTGCCCATCGTAGATCACATCCAGCCAGGGCAGTTGACCGAAGTCGGCACGAACCCGCGGTGCCATGCCTGCCACCACGATACCGGGCATGCACGAGAATGGCATGACATTCACGATGCCCGCGACGCCATGCCGGGCCAGCTCGATGGTCTTGGCAAGCGTCAGCGTCGTCTCCATCCCGAGCAGGGGATCGTAGTACGGTCGGACCATGTCGAAGAGCTCGCGCATGCTGGCATCCGGAGGCTGACGCAGCAGGTGCGCAATCGGCGCGCGCAGACGGCGTTCGCTGGTCCGTTGATAGACGCTCAGCCCCTTGGTGCCGATCAACGACAGCCATGATCCGAAGAGGCGGTCACGATCAATCTTGGTTTCATCGACGAAATGCAGCCATTCGGACACCGACCCGCTGACGACCTCGGCGCCCGCGGCCTCCAGCTGACGAATCATCTCCTGATTGCCGTGCGGGTTGAGCATCACATAGATCTCACCCAGAAACGCAATCACCGGACGAGGCTGACGACGGTCAACGTCGAGCCGCTCGAAGTCCCTCGCGATGGCCCGCATGGCCGCGAGCAGCGAGCTGCCCCCGCCGGCCTCCATGGCCGCAGTCAGACGCTCGATGCCGCGTGCATACGCCGCATCTGTGATGCCAGGCGTGCGTTCGTAGGGCCGATGTTCGTACACCAGCTTGAGCAACAGGTCGACCGCTACCACCCCGCTCCAGGCGAGCAGTCGAAGCGCGCGCGGCTGTTTGCCAAAGCCGCGATAGGAATTCTCCGACGTTGGCGCCAGAATTTCGACGGCCCCATATCCCTCGCGGTCGAGCAGCGCGCGCTGCAGCACGCGATACTGCCCAAAGCGACACGGCCCCGGGCTCCCCGGCATCAGAAACGCCGCATGCGCGTGATCGAAGTCGGGTTCGCGACAGGCGCGAATGACATCGCCCGTCGCGAGAAAACACGGCAGACACTCGCGGCCCCGGCACAGCGACAGGCCAATGTCCATCGTCTCGTCGGACGGAGGCGGGAGCGCCTCACTCCGGATGCCGAAGTGCCGGAGCGCGGCGGCCAGCACCGGCGCGTGATCCGACATGCGAGGAATGAAGACCGTCTTCTCCTCGATCGGAATGGGACGCGACAGCGCAGACGAGAATGCCGACGGCGCACCAGACGTGGATGGTGAGTCGACGAGTGGAAGCGAGAAGGGACTCATACGACGCTCCGGCTGAGATCCAGGCTGTCAAAGAACGCCTCGCACCGCGTGATCATCCCCGCGTCGGCCGTGTGCTCGTCGACTTCCAGTTCGAGAAACGGCTTTCCGCGCATCGCTTCGTGAAAGAAGGTGATGAGAAACGCGTCCGGGCCACAGTTGAAATTCGTGAGATAGATCGCCTGCAGACGGGGATCCTCTCGAATGATCGACGCCGCGCGGAGAATGTCCTGTCCCGATCGCCAGTACATGTCATCGTGCAGATCGGGCAGCGTCCCTTCCTCCAGCGGAAGAAAATCCATCGGGAACGGCAGCACATTCATGCGACGCAGTTTGTACGGGAGGTCGAGATTGGATCCGAGATCGCTGCCGTTGTAGGGCCGTCCAACGATGACCGCGGCCGCCTGGTCACGTGCAAGCAGCGAAAGCGCCACGCGCCCGGCCGCTCGCAGTGCACCTTGGAAGCGCCGCTGCGCCGACCATCCGGCGGCGATCGCCGCATCGAGATCAACATCCGCGCCCGCCCCCAACTCGATGGCCAATGCGCGGAGTTCCGCACGCGCCGCACGCGCATTCTGGAGATGCAGCGCTCTCGTGATCAGGGGCGGCATTCCCGGGCGCTGTCCAAGATTGGCGATCAACAGCGGGGGCGTCGACTGCACCAGCGGGCAGGAATGATTGTGCGGCTGACCGGGCGCTGCGTCCGGTCGTGTCATGACACTCGGCAACAGCACCGCATCCACATTGCGCTCTGCCACGTCGAGCAGATGACCGAACGCCAGCTTCACGGGGAAGCAGGACTCGATGGCGGCCGTGGCAATCGTCTTTCCGACGATCGATGGATTCGTCGGTGAGGAGAGGACGACGTCGAAATCGAGCGCCTGCAGATACGCGCGCCAGAAGGGGAAGAAGTCGAAGTGGGAGAGATTGCGCAGCATGCCGATCCGACGGCGTTTCGTCGACGCAGCATCGCGCGGTCCCGGGTCCTCCCATCCGTCAAGCAACAGTCGTTCGCGTTCCGCGAACAGATCCGGAATGCTCCGCCACGTCTGGTCGGTGGCCCTTCCGGCCTCTTCGAACTTGTCGCAGCGCGCGCCGTAGTAGAACGGCGCGTCCTGATCGATCACGACCTTGTGCACTTCGCAGATGTTCGGACAGGCCCGGCACGCGAACACGGAGCTTTCGTAGTGACGTGCCGTCAGATCGAACCCGCGAAATTGCGTGCCGGGCATCGTGCCGGGCATCGTGCCGGGCACCGTGCCGGAACCCGCAGCGGCCGCCGCGCGCTTCGACATCGTTTCGCGCGCCAGAATCGCTGCACCGATGGCACCCGTGACGTCGTGATTTCGTGGCACGACGATCTGTCGTTTGGTCAGTGCGGAGAACGCCGAGACCACGCTTTCGTTCGACGCAACACCACCCTGGAACAGCACCCGTGTGCCGATCGGACGTCCGTTCACCACGCGGTTCAGGTAATTCTCGGCGATCGAGTAGGCGAGACCCGCGGTCAGATCCGGGATATGTGCACCGTGCTGCTGGTGATGCACCAGGTCGGACTCCATGAACACCGTGCAGCGTTCGCCGAGAGCCGACGGACACTGTGACTCGAAGGACAAACGACTGAAATCCTCGCGGATGTTGATGCAAAGTCGGTCGGCCTGTTCCTCCAGAAAACTCCCGGTCCCGGCGGCGCACGCGTTGTTCATGGTGAAATCCACCACGGCGCCATGCTGCAGCCGAACGAACTTGCTGTCCTGTCCGCCGATTTCGATGAGTGTGTCTACGTCGGGATCGATGGTGGTGGCAGCGCGCGCCTGCGCGGTGATCTCGTTGCGCACGACATCGGCACCGACAAAATCACCGGTCAGGTAACGCCCTGATCCCGTCACGCCGACGCCCTCCACCCGCACGCGTGAACCGACTGCGTGTCCGGTGCGAAGCAGCCCATCGCGGACCGCCTCCAGCGGCTTGCCTGCCGTCGGGAGATACTCACGTGCGAGGACGGCGTTGGCGGCGTCGATCAGCACCACGTTGGTGCTGACCGAGCCAACATCAATGCCCAGCCAGACCGGCGTCGGCGACGTGTCGTCAATGACCGGCAGCGCGTGCGTGCCGTTGGACGGCCGGGCACGGCGCACCAGCGGCGCAAGCGACGCGCTGATGGACTCCTCGCGGACGGCGTCGTGCAGCCCCTCAAACCCTCTGAACGCCGGCGCTGTCCCGCGCGCCTGTTCATCTGCGGCGACAAACGCCGTGCCGAGTGCCGCCATCAGGCAATGATGTTCAGGCACAATGATGCTGCCGGGTGGCACTTTCAGCACCGATTCGAACGCGCGAGTCACCGCCGCGTTGAACGCCACACCGCCTTGAAACAGAATCGGCGGCACGAAGTGTTTGCCCTTGCCGATGACCGCCGTGAAGTTGCGCGCGAGTGCGAGACAGACGCCCATCAGAATGTCTGGCAGCGGCGTGCCCACCTGCTGCAGGTGAATCATGTCCGATTTGGCAAACACGGTGCAGCGACCGGCGATACGCGACGGATTTTCACTCGTGAGCGCCAGTCGAGCGTACTCTTGGTCGATCGCGACGCCAAGTCGCTCCGCTTGCTGATCGAGGAACGCCCCGGTGCCGGCGGCGCAGAGCGCATTCATGGCGAAGTCTTCGAGCAGCATCTGCTGCGAGCCGTCATCCCAGCGCACGGCGAGCAACTTCGAATCCTGCCCGCCGATTTCAATGACCGTGCGCGCATCCGGATGGAAGACGCCGATGGCCCGCGTCTGCGCCACCAGTTCGTTCACATGCGTGCCGCCCAGCAGATCGGCGAGCGGCCCGCCACCAGAGCCCGAGAGCCCAAGTGCACCCACGTGCGCGCCGTCGAGCACATCGTGGAGTTCATGAATCGCCGACAGCAATGCCTCACGTGGCCGGCCGTTCGAGCGACGATACCGTGAGGTGATCAGTCGACGGTCGGCGTCAAGCACCACGACCTTGACGGTGGTGGAGCCGACATCAACACCGAGAGTGACGCTTCTCATGACAACACTCCTTGGTGAGGCGGTACGACTGCAGTCTGGGACCATCCGGCGGTTTGCGCATCGCACATTTCCCTCTCGTGGTTGTGCGAATTCTCCGTACAGCAGCGCGGGGCAGAGGTCATCCGGGCGGCGTCTTGCGAACGCGACCGCGTTCGAACACGGTGACGTGAAGCTCTCGAGAACCGGACGGATGCATGAGCATGACCTGGCCATGGTACGCGGTGTCGGTCACCATCCAGGCCGAGCCGTGCACGCGCACCGAATCGCCGCCGCGACGCGCCACGCCGGTCACCTGGGTTCGCTCCACACGCGCGCGCGCCGTCACCGTGTCGCTCGCGAGCACCAGACACGCCGTGTCACAGGCGGGGAGCAGCCTCCCCTCCACGTTCGTTGCCAGCGCAATCCCTTTCAGTCGCGCGAGGAATCGCACGAATGGATGGAAGGCAATGGTGCCGGCAAACTCGCCTCGGCAGTTGACTCGAACATCGATGGCGCTGCGGATGGGAATGACACCCAGCGGCGTCCCGATGCCGGTGCTGACCACGGCGTGGACCTGACGACGCTCCGCGTCGATCATCGCGCGAAGGGAGACATCTCGCATGGGCACGGTGCGGGCGCCCGCAGAGACCGCACCGCTGGCAACGCCGCTCGCCGTGCTGGCTGGCTGCGTACGTGCGATATCCGTCCAACACGCGGACACGCCGCACAGCAGAATCGTACGCCACGTGCACATGACCGAGACACCCTCGCTGAAGGTGAGGTGACATCGGAACAGTGCGGCGATCTATTCGACCCGACTATCCGTCACGTGACGTAGACGGAACGTCCCGCGAGCTGACCCTTCCATCGTGGGCTGAGGCATTATCTTCCCACCCGGGAACCTGCAGTTTCAGGGGCGCCCATGCACCACCTGCTCATCGCACGCCGATTGCGGGGCCGCTCGCCGAACAACCGATCCGTCGGATGCCGGACGAGGCGCCCCGTTCACACCTCGATAGGAATCACACCATGGCCGGACGCCGTACTCTGACAATCATCAAGCCCGACGCGTTTGGCGCCGGAAAAGCCGGATTGATCATCGCATTGCTCGAGAAGTCGGGCT
>JAGNMU010000245.1 GCA_017991005.1 Gemmatimonadaceae bacterium
CCAACACACCGGCGCTTGCGGCAGTGCTCGACCTGTTGCGCGGTACGGCGACGGCCACGGCCGACCGTGTGGCGGCCTCACCGGTTGTTGCCTATTCGGTGACATATCCGCTCGGCGTCGTGGTGCCGATCATCGCCATCGGTCTGGTCCAGCGTCTCTGGCGCGGAGAAGTGCCGAGCGACGCGCGCACCTCGCATTCGTGGCCGGCGGCAACCGCACGCGGAGCGGGGTCGGCCGGACTCATCGTGGGCACGATTCGCGTCACGCGTGACGACGCGGTTGGGACGCGCATCGCCGAGCTGCGCCGTGAAGCGGAGAGCCGCGTACAGACCGGCCGCATCAAACGTGTCGCGGGCGAGGTGGAATTGGCCACGGATGCCAGCACCCTCGCGCTTGGTGATCTGGTGACGGTCGTTGGCGAACCGGACGATGTGCACCGGTTTGTGCGTCGGCTGGGTGAGCGAAGCGCCGAAGCCATCAACCTCGACCGGCGCGAGCTGGACGTTCGCCGCATCTTCGTGTCCAATTCCCGCGTGGCCGGCCATTCGCTCCGGGAACTCGATCTCATCCAGCACTTCGGTGCGATTGTGACCGCGATCCGACGCGGCGACGCGGATTGGGTGCCCGACGGCAATACGGTCCTCCAGCTAGGCGACCGCGTTCGTGTTCTCACCCGCCGCGAGACCATGCCCGCTGTCAGTACATACCTTGGCGACTCGTACCGCGCGGTGAGTGAGTTTGACGTGCTCACCTTCGGCTTTGGCATCGTGCTCGGCATTGCCGTCGGCCTGATCCCCGTTCCGCTGCCCGGCGGCCTCACCGTCCGACTGGGACTCGCCGGCGGCCCGCTGGTCGTGGCCATGATCCTCGGCGCGCGTGGACGAACCGGTCCGTTTGTCTGGGGCATTCCGTATGGCGTCAGTCTGACGCTGCGTCAGCTCGGCTTGCTGCTGTTTTTTGCGGGCATCGGCACGCGCAGCGGGTTTGCCTTGTGGGCCGCGCTGCATGACACATCGACCGTTGGACTCTTCCTCGTGGGCGCCGCAACGTCGCTCGCGTCGGCGATGACCATGCTGTTTGCGGGACGATATCTGTTCCGCGTGCCCGAAGGACTCCTCGAGGGCATGATTGCGGGGGTGCATACGCAGCCCGCGGCGCTCAGCGCCGCCTTGGAGCGACGGCTCGACGACACACCAAACGTTGGCTACGCGGCCGTGTTTCCACTGGCCACGATCGCCAAGCTGATCTTCGCGCAGTTGCTCACGCGCGCGTGACGGCGCCTGGGCCGTGCGCGCCAATGTGAAGCAGCGGCGCCGAATCCGGCGCCGCTGCTTCGTCTCACGGCACCTCTCGCTATTTCTTGACGGTCAGATTGTTCACCACCGTGTACCCGACGGCCTTTGAGACCGCGACCTCACCAGCGAGCACGCGCTCCGCTTCGGTCTTCACTGTGCCGTTGAGCGTAACGGTCTTCTTGGCTTCATCGGTGTCGACGTTGATGTCGCCGGCATCAACACGCGTATCCGCCATGATGGCCGACTTCACCTCGCCAGTCTGCATCGCGCCGTCCATGGCCGCGCCAGTCGTGGCCGCCGCTTCGGCAGTCTTTTCTGCGGCGACATCCGCATCCTTCTTCACACCTTCTGCTGTATTGCATGCCGCGAACATCGCGAGAGCCGCGATCATGGCTACGTTCTGAATGGTCTTCATCGAACACTCCGTGTTTGGTGGTGATTCCATTGCTGACACGAGAGTGCGTACCCTCGAGGATCACGATGTTGCCCCTTTCGCGTGACAAAACCGCCGCCGCGTGCGCGTACGTGTGATAGGAGTCACGCGATCGGCGCCACGCGCCTCACGCTGGCCAACACTGGCCAAAACCCAAGCTCTGCCGTACGCTCGGATATGACTCGTTCAACACTGCATCGGCTGTGTCTGGCGTCGTTTGTTGTTGCCGCGTGCACAGCAACGCATCGCACAGCGACCGCAAGCGCGGCATCCCTTGTGCCGGCCGCCGGCAGGCCAGCTGCGCTTGACAGCACCGCGTTCATCCGCATCAACCAGGTGGGATATCTTCCCGCCGCTCCCAAAGTGGCGGTACTGTGTGCGCTCGAGTCCGTATCGGTCGCGCAGTTTACCGTCGAAACGGCACGCGGGCGCGTAGTGTTCGGTCCCGCATCGGCGCGGCGCAGCGGTGCCTTCGGACCATGCGTGGACACGTGGCGACTCGATTTCTCGGCACTTCGCACGACCGGGACATACCGCGTGCGGGTCGGTGCGTTCACTTCGCCTACGGTCCGTATTGCCCCCGACGTGTATCGCGGGCTCGCCGATACACTGATGGCCTACATGCGCCAACAGCGCTCCGGCTACAATCCATTCTTCCGCGATTCCGCGCACACGCGTGATGGAATCATTGTCGATCACCCGACGCGCACCGGACAGTTCATTCCCGTGAGCGGAGGATGGGCCGATGCTGCCGACTACCTGCAGTATGTCACCACGTCCGCGACCGCCACATATCATCTGCTGTCGGCATGGCGAGATGCGCCCCACGCATTCGCCGACGCGTACACGGCGCGCGGCGACGCGGGGCGCAACGGTGTGCCGGACGTGCTCGACGAAGCGCGCCACGGCCTGGAGTGGTTGTCTCGTATGTATCCCGATGACAGCACCATGTTCAATCAGCTTGGTGACGATCGCGATCATGCCTTCTTTGATCTGATCACCACGGACAGCTCCGACTACGGCTGGGGAAAGGGCAAAGAACGCCCGGTGTATCCGTGTACGGGAAAACCCCAGGGCATTATGCGGGCCAAGAATCGCGCGACCGGGTACGCGTCGACGGCAGGGAAGTTCGCGGCGGCCTTTGCGCTCGGGGCCCAACTGTTTGCCGTGCGCGATCGCAGTTTTGCCGACACGCTGCGCCGCAAGGCGATTGCGGCCTATGCCCTCGGCGAACGGTACCCGGGCGTGTGTCAGACGGCCCCGGGCACGTCGCCCTATTTCTACGAGGAGGACAACTGGGTCGATGACATGGAACTGGGTGCATCGCTCTTGCACCAGTTGACCGGGGAGCGGCGCTATGCCGACAGTGCCATCGCGTACGCGCGTCGCGAACCTGTGACGCCATGGATGGGCGCCGATACGGCGAGCCACTATCAGTGGTATCCGTTCTTCAACGCGGCGCACTTCGAGATGTCGAAAGCGGCCGTGCCGGCCACGCGCGCCGAACTCGCCCGCTTCTATCGCGACGGCCTGGCGCGTGTTGCCGGCCGCGCCGACAATGGCTTTCGCATCGGTGTGCCGTTCATCTGGTGTTCCAACGACCTGGTCGTGTCGTATGCCAATCAGGCGGCGCTCTATCGACAGATGACCGGGGACGAACGCTTTCGCGAGTTTGAGCAAGCGGCGCTCGACTGGGTCTTTGGTACCAATCCGTGGGGCACCTCCATGGCGATCGGCATACCGCGTGCGGGCGTCTGGCCGAGAGATCCGCACACTGAACTCCCGAATGCGCTGCACTTTGGCATCACCGGTGGGCTGGTGGATGGGCCGGTCTATCGTTCGATTTATCAGAATCTGAGGGGCATTCGCCTCCACCATGAAGACGAGTTCGCCCGCTTCAACACGGGGTTCATCGTGTATCACGATGATCTGGGTGACTACGCGACCAACGAGCACATCATGGATGGCACGGCGAACCTCGCGTTGTTGCTGTCACGCCTGCATCCGCGCCCGCTTTCGCAGCCGCCGTCTCGCCCGCGCCAGAATCGGCGGCGTTGAACGTGCAGACTGCCTGCGGAGTGCTCCATCAGTCTCTCTACCCTCAACACACTCACCGATGCGCCCCTGCCTGACGCTCGCCCTTTGTGTCGCCGTGGCCGTCGCCACGCGTGTTGACGCGCAACAGAATCCGCCTGGCGGCATGGTGCACACGCCCGGTATGCAGCACACGCCCGGGATGGAGCACGCGTCTGGTCCCGCACTGCCGACGCAGGGCGGGCAGTCGGCCTTTGCGGCCGTTTCAGAAATTGTGAAGCTGCTCGAGTCCGATCCCAAAACCGACTGGTCCAAGGTCAATCTCGAGGCGCTTCGTCAGCACCTGATCGACATGGATGCCGTGACGCTTCGGGCGCGCGTCAAGCAGTCGACCGTGACGCGCGGACTGTCGATGGATGTCACCGGTGATGCACCGGTCGCTGCTGCCATTCGCCGCATGGTGGGCGCACACGCCCCAACGCTCGAAGCGCTGGGTGGTTGGCGTGCGAGCACCGCACCGATTCCTGGCGGTATGCGCCTGACCGTCGTGGCGAGCGATGCCTCCGACAGTGCGACCGTGACCCGCATTCGCGCGCTCGGATTCATCGGGCTCATGACGCAGGGAGATCATCACACGCAGCATCACCTGATGATCGCGACGGGTGCTGGTGCACACGCGCACGGGCACGCGTCCAAATAGCACGTACTCTTAGCACGTACTCTTAGCACGTACTCTTAGCACGTCCTCAAGATCCCTTCACCACGTATCGCTGCGGCGGCATAACTCATGACAGGTCGGATTGATCGGCGGGCGGCACTCAAGGGCATCGGTCTTGGCGCGCTTGGCGTCGTGGGGAGCGGCATGCTGCCTGATGTCGCGTTCGCGACCTGGGCGCAAACCGCGACGAACGATCGCGCGCGCGGATCCGCGTCGTTTGAGCCGGACGTGGAGATTGAGCTGGTCGCACAGCCGGGCGAGGCGCGCATCCGAACGGGCGCTCCCACGCGCGTCTGGCAGTTCACAGGGCGGGTTCTCAAAGGCGCCGCCACCAGCGTGCAGCCCGTGCCCGGATCCTATCTCGGACCGACACTTCGCCTCCGACGTGGCCAGAAAGTGCGCATCCGTTTTCGGAACGCGCTCCCCGAGGCCAGCATCGTGCATTGGCATGGACTGGACGTGCCGGAAGTGGCGGATGGGCATCCGCATCTGGCCATCGCACCGAATGCGGAATACGTGTACGAGTTCGAGGTGATCAACCGGGCCGGCACCTACTGGTATCACCCGCATCCGCACGGACGGACAGGCGCCCAGGTGTATATGGGACTCGCCGGTGTCCTGATTGTGACCGATGACGATGAGGCGGCGCTCGGCTTGCCGGCGGGCGCCGAGGATCTCGTCTGCGTCGTGCAAGACCGTTCATTTGACCGCGACAATCAGTTCGCGTATTTGGGCGCTGGCATGATGGATCGCATGCACGGTCTGCTTGGCGACCGCATGCTGGTCAATGGTGTCGAACAGCCGACGCTCTCACTTGGCACGACGCGCTATCGGTTGCGCGTGCTGAACGGGTCCAGTTCACGCGTCTACAAACTGGTCTGGGATGATGGTACGCCCATGACGGTCGTCGGCGCAGACGGTGGATTGCTCGAGCAACCACTCGTGCAGAAATACCTCACACTCGCCCCATCGCAACGCGCTGATCTGATCGTCGACCTGAGCGCCCATGCCATCGGTTCGCGGCTGCAGCTGCGCAGTGCGCCGTTCGATGCCGCCGAGGTGAGCATCAACGAAGGTGGCATGATGGGCGGCATGATGGGCGGCAGGATGGGTGGCGGCATGGGTGGCGGCATGGGCCGAGGCATGGGCGGCGGGATGGGCGGCGCATCGGTCGCCAACGGCGCATCGCTGTTGTTGATGACGATTGCGGTCACTCGCCGGGCGCGTGCGAGCACCACGATGCCCACCCGCCTGTCCACGTACGGGCCTGAATGGCAGATCGATAGCAGCGCCCCGGTCCGTCGTGTGACGCTCGACTTCCGCGCCGGGCAGTGGCTGCTGGGCGGCCGTGCATTCGACATGCACGAGGTCGCGCCGGACGAGATCGTGCGCGCGAGTTCCACCCATGTGTGGGAGATCGCAAATGCCGGCGGCATGATGGGGCAGCAAATGGCCCATCCGTTCCACGTGCACGGTACGCAGTTTCGCGTGTTGAGTCGTTCGCGCAACGCGTCTGCGCCCGAGACGACTGGTTCGGTCGCCGAGGGACTGGTGGATGCCGGATGGAAGGACACCGTGCTGATTCTGCCGCATGAGACCGTCCGCGTGCAGATCCGCTTTACCAGATATCCGGGGCTCTATCTGTACCATTGCCACATTCTCGAGCACGAAGACATGGGGATGATGCGCAATTTCCGCGTGACCGCGTAGCGTCAACGCCTACGCCTACGCCTACGCCTACGCCTACGCCTACGCCTACGCCCACGCGTACGCGCTACAACGCGATGCCGCAGCGACGGCAGAACTGCGCATCGCTTGCGTGATGGTCGGCGCCGCAGCCGTCGCAGACCTGCGTATTGGCGGTCGGCGTTTGGCGGCTCTGCTGTGACAGCTCCGCGGTGACGATGCCCGTGGGCACGGCGATGATGCCGTAGCCGAGAATCATCACCATCGACGCCAAGGCCTGGCCCAGCGCCTGGCTCTTATCCACATCTCCGAGCCCACGCGACGG
>JAGNMU010000013.1 GCA_017991005.1 Gemmatimonadaceae bacterium
CCTGCAGCGGCTCACGCAACGGCCCGTGTCGGGCGCACTGTTTGTCGATGACACGTGGCGCGCGGCGTCTCGGCTGACCCTGCGCCCCGGGCTGCGCGTGGAAATGCTGAGCGGCGCGTCGTGGGTGGGATGGTCGCCGCGTCTGGCGGCACGATGGGCCCAAACGGAGAATACGGCCTTCACCGCAACGCTGGGGAGCACGGCGCAGTGGGTGCACGCACTGCGAGAAGAGGATGATGCGCTGCGGTTTTTTGACCGATGGGTGCTGTCCGATTCGAACATCCCCGTGGCGCGCGCGTTGCAGGGCTCCGTCAGCGCTGAACATTGGCTGACCAAGAGCCGATTCGTGCGCGTGGAACCTTTTGTGAAACGCTACAGCACACTCATCGAACGCAATCCCACCGACGATCGCGGCGTCACGGGTGATGAATTCCGCCCGATCACCGGAACCTCGTCCGGGTTTGATCTCTTTCTGCGACAGGTCGAAACCGGTCCACGTTCGGGGTGGATTGCCTACACCTTCACGCACAACCGTCGCCGCGATGGCGTGAGTTCCTGGCTGCCTGCGCAGGACCGTCGTCACACGCTCAACGCGGTCGGCACGTGGCGGTTGGGGAACGGCACGGTGTTTTCGGGCCGGTTGGGATTCGGGTCGGGTGTACCGTACACGGGCGTCGATGCCCAGATCGTGCGACGCATTGCCGACCCGCTCAATAGCCGGTGGGATCGCGGCAGCACGGGGCGCGATGTGCAGCCCATCGCGGCGGCGCGCAATGCAGAACGCCTGCCGGCATTCGCGCGCATGGATCTCTCCGTGCAGCGCACCTTCGTCCGCGTCCGCACCACGCTGACGCCGGTGTTCGGAATCATCAACGCCACCAACCGGCGCAATGTCTTTGCCTATCGGTTTGACTACACCGATGTGCCGGCGACGCGCTCGAGTATCTCGCAGCTGCCGATTGTCCCCACGCTTGGGCTGACGGTGGCATGGTGAGGCATACTCGGCGCCATCGTGCGCGTGCGTTGCTGCTGGTGCCCCTGCTGAGTCTCGCGGTGGCGCTTGGCGGCGTCTCCGGCTGCACGGAAGAAGCGCCGGTCGCCCCCGCGTCGCCCTTCACCGGCCGGTGGGTCTTGATTGCGGTGAACGGTGCCGCCCTGCCTCGCAACTTCGAGACGCTGCTGGACGGCAGTCAGCGTGGTGTGGTCGGCGGTGAGATCACGGTGCGTTCGCGTGGTCGTCTGGACGATACCAAGCGCATTGCCTTGACTCGCCCCAACGGCGTGCGGGCGGAAGATTTTGTCGATACACTCACCGCGCCGTTCAGCGCGACCGAGACGCAGTTGCTGATCCGTCGCTACGCACTGCTCGCCGAAGACGATTGGGTGGACACGGGCACGGTGCTGGGCGGGAATCTCGAACTGCGCGTGCGCTATCTCGAGCCGCGCTATCGTCTGGTGCAGCGCGTGGTGCTCAGCTACCAGCGCGTACAATGAGACACCGCGTGGCGGGTGCGCGTCTCCTGGCCTGCACGCTGTCCGTGCTGCTCGCGGGCTGCATCTTCGACACCATCGCGTTGCCCCCCGGTGCTGATCGGGTCGCGGTGCACGGTGTCCTCAATCCGGGTGTGACCGATCAGGTGATTCTCGTGGAGCGGGCGTTGACCGGTCGCACGCTCCTGCCGCGCGCGCCCTTCGATTCCATCGATCCGATCGTCTCCGACGGCGGCACACCGATCAGCAATGCGCGTGTGGTTGTGCAGAACAGTCGCGGCGATTCGGTGGTGCTGCGCGAAGAGCGCAGCGTACGCGCCGATGGCCGCGGCACAGGGGTCTATCGCTTTGCCAATCTGGACGGCGTGGCCGACCCGACGGATTTCTATCCACGATTGCCGGTGGAGCCGGGCGAACAGTACCAACTCCGTGTGACGACAGCGGACGGCGCGCTGATCACTGGCCGCACCACCGTGCCATCAGCCATCGGCCGCATTGCTTCGACGGTGCCTCGGCAGTTTGTACGGGATCGTGATTCGATGTTTGTGGGCTGGCCGGCCGTGTCAAAGGCGGCGCGCTACGAAGTGCGTATCGAATCGGTGAACGGACCCTTTCGCACGTTTGTCGATTCGCTGGAGTATCTGCTCGCCGGATCGCTCACCCACACGGACGTCAGTGGTCGTCCGCGGGTGTTCTGGCCCGGGGTCCGTCAGCTGGTCACCGTCAGCGCCGTCGACTCGAACTACCACGACTACTATCGCGGGGGCAGTGATGAGTTCGGGGCGCGCGGACTCATCACCCATCTCGATGGCGGTGTGGGAGTGTTCGGCAGCATGAGTCGCATCCGCGAGCGCATTCTCGATGTCATCGCCGACACGGCCGCCTCGCCCGCAGGCCGATGGCAGGCGACGACCGCCATCAGCAGTCCACTGCCTTTCGAATTTCAGCTATGGCCCGAGTCGCAGGCCTTTGGTGTGATCCGGCTCTCGGGGCAGGTCGTGACCGGATCACTCTCGAGCGCCTCGGTGGTGGTGGCGCGCCAAGTCGGCGCCGATCTCTCCTTCACCGTGCTGGCGCGCCAGGCGCTGCGTGATACGATCGTCACGGTCGACGGCCAGCTCAGCAGTTTTGGCGACGGCCGACCCCGTTTGATCGGGACCGTCCGCGGGACGACACAGTCGGTGACCTATCGGCGCTTGCCGTAGGCCTCAAATACGTCTGCCAGCAATGTGAAATAGGCACTCCCACTTCTCAGTGCTGAGTCATACCTTACGGCCGTTCGCCGTTGGAAGGCCAGTCTGATAACGAGGAGCACACGATGTCGGAAAAGAAGATCATTGCTGTTTTTGGCGCGACGGGCGCTCAGGGCGGCGGTTTGGCCCGTGCCATCGCTGCCGACGCCCAGGGAGCATTTGCGGCCCGCGCGATTACCCGCAAGCCGGACTCGGACGCGGCGAAGGCGCTGACGGCGCTGGGCATTGAGGTGGTGGCGGCCGACGCCGACCAGCCGGACACACTGGCCGCCGCACTCGAAGGCGCCTACGGAGCCTTCTGCGTGACCAACTTCTGGGAGCACTTCTCCGCGGAGCGCGAGGGCGCACAAGCCACGGCCATGGCCCGGGCCACCAAGGCCGCCGGCGTGCAGCATGTGGTCTGGTCCACGCTCGAAGACACGCGGAAGTGGGTGCCCCTCGATGACAACCGCCTCCCGACGCTCAACGGGCAGTACAAAGTCCCGCACTTCGACGCCAAGGGTGCCGTCGATCACGTGTTCGCGAACGAGGGCGCGCCAACGACGTATCTGCTGGCCGCATTCTACTGGGACAATTTCGTGCACTTCGGCATGGGCCCGCGCGCTGGCGAACAGGGCGACCTGGTGTTGGCCATGCCGCTCGGTGGCGCGAAGCTGCCTGGCATCGCCGCTGGAGATATCGGCGCGTGCGCGTATGGCATTTTCAAAGAGGGCGTGAGCACGGTCGGCGCGCGCATCGGCATTGCCGGTGAGTCGCTGTCCGGTGCGGACGTCGCCGCGAAAATGGGGAAGGCGCTTGGCCGCCCCGTTTCGTTTGTCGACGTGCCGTTCGACGTGTATCGCGGGCTCGGCTTTCCCGGCGCCGAAGATCTCGGCAACATGTTCGAATTCCAGGCGATGCTTGGCGACGAGTTTCAGAAAGCGCGCGATGCGGTGCGTGCGCGCCACCTGTACCCGTCACTGCAGGACTTCGACGCATGGCTGTCGGCGAACGCGTCGCGGATTCCGATCGGCTGACCGTATCGACGGGGAGCACCGCGGTGCGCATGAGTCGCTCACGCGGTTTGCGGTGATCACGGGTCTGCCGGAGCGTCTTCCGCGCAGGCCCGTGTGGCATTCAGGGACGGTGCGACTTGCCGAACGGGTGACCGGCGTCCAGCGTCATCGCACGCTGCCGTCGACGCCTGCCTGTTGACGTGGCGCTCCATCTCTTTCCGGAGACCTGATCCTATGCGCACCACTCTTTCCCGCGTCGCGGCGCTCGGATTGCTCGCGGCATGTGCTGGTGATGCCACCCCGAGAGCCACCCCCGACAGCACCGCGTCAGCAGCGGCTGCCGTATCCGCCGAGCCGCCGGTGGTCACGATCACCGCGAAGGACTTTTCGTACGAGTTGCCGGATACGATCCAGGCCGGCCTGATGACGCTCAAGCTGGTGAATCAGGGACCCGACCTGCACCATGTGCAGCTCTTGCATCTGGGCGATGGCAAGACGTACGCCGAGTTCGCGGACGCGCTCAAGACGATGAAGCCCGGAACGTCGCTGCCGACGTGGGCGCATGAGTTGGCGGGTCCCAACACGCCGGTGCCGGGAGCAGAACAATCGCTCATCACGTCGCTCGAGCCCGGCAACTATGTCGTCATCTGCTTCATTCCCGGCGCAGATCATGTGCCGCACGCGATGAAGGGGATGATGAAGTCACTCACCGTCGTGCCCAACAGCGGCGCGGTTGCCGTCGCGCCCACGGCAGACATCACGGTGAAGATGAGCGACTATGCGTGGGAGATCACACCGGAGATCTCGGCGGGCAAACACATCATCAAGATCGAAAATGACGCAGAGCAGGCGCACGAGTTGGTGCTCGCACAGCTGGAGCCGGGCAAGACGCCGCTGGAACTGGCCAATTGGATCGAGAACCAGCAGGGACCGCCACCCGGCAAACCGATGGGCGGCATCTCCGGCATGCTCAAGGGTGGCGTGGTGTATCTGCCGGTGGATTTGCCGGCCGGGGAGTACGGACTGCTCTGCTTTCTGCCCGACAAGAAGGACGGCAAACCGCACGTCGCTCACGGCATGATCAAACAGATCACGGTGAAGTAGTCGGCAGCGCTCATCCGAAGGGCAACGCGCCCGCGACGTGTTTACGTCGCGGGCGCGTGTGTCAGGTAGCCTTGCGCACAAACTCCGACTTGAGCTTCATCGCACCGACCCCGTCGATCTTGCAATCGATGTCGTGATCGCCGTCCACCAGGCGAATGTTCTTCACCTTGGTGCCGACTTTCACCACGCTCGATGTCCCTTTGATCTTGAGATCCTTGATCACCGTGACGGTATCGCCGTCAGTGAGCGTCGTGCCGTTCGCATCGCGCCAGACACGCGCGAGTTCAGCGGGCGTGTCGTCACCGGGCGCTGCGCTCAACGGCCACTCGTGTGCACACTCCGGGCAGACGTACTGAAAACCGTCCGAGTAGCTGTACGTCGAGGCACACTTCGGGCACGGCGGAATGTCTGACGCTGGTTCGCTCACAAGGGCTCCGGTAGAGAGACGACGCGCTCGTGGTGAACGACGCGCTTCATGAAGCCCTGAAAGCTAACGACACCGGTTCAGGCCGCGCGTCGCTTTTCCGCCGCGGCGCGACTGGCCTTGAGCAAACGGTGCACCGTGTCGCCCGAAATCAGACGGACCCCGCGCTCGAAGGTGAAATACTGGTAGGCCCAGAGCACCACCACGGACAAACGGTTGCGAAGACCCACCAGATACAGGATGTGCACGAACAGCCACGTGAGCCACGCGAAGGTGCCGGTGAGTTTTCGACCGGCTATGACAGCGACGGCCTTGTGTCGGCCGATCGTGGCGAGGTCACCTTTGTTCACATACCGGAAGGATTCCCGCGGCAGCCCCTTGAGTTCGCGCGCAATATTCTTGCCCGCCAGTGCGCCCATCTGGTTTGCCGCTGGAGCCACCGCTGGCACGGGGCGACCGTCTTCGGTGGTGGTTGATGCGAGATCGCCGACGACAAAAATGCCCTGATGACCCGGCACACTCAGATCACGGTTCACGACGACCCGCCCTGCGCGATCGGTCGGGACGCCAATCTGCTTCCCGAGCGACGAGGCTTGATTCCCGGCGCCCCAGAACACGGTGTGCGCGTTGATGCGTTCGCCATTGGCCATCACGCCGTCGGCGTCCACATCGGTCACGACACAGTTGGTGCGCACCGACACGCCAAGTGCTTCGAGATCGCGCTGGGCACGCGCTGACAGTTCCTCGGGGAACGAGGGAAGGATACGCGGACCACCTTCCAGCAGCAGGACACGAGCCTTGGACGGATCGATGCGGCGGAACTCACCCTTGAGTGTGTAGCGCGTGACTTCCGGGATCATCCCGGCCAACTCCACTCCCGTCGGTCCACCGCCGACGATGACAAAGGTCAGCAGGGCGTCGCGTTCACCGGCGGCGCTCGCCCGTTCGGCGGCTTCAAAGGAGAGCAGGAATCGCCGCCGCATCTCGAGCGCGTCCTCGATGCTCTTGAGGCCCGGCGCATGCTGCTCCCATTCCGAGTGTCCGAAGTAGGCGTGTCGCGCCCCGGTGGCCAACACGAGATAGTCGAAGGTGAGCTGAACGGTGCCGCCATCGAGCGACACGGTGCGCGCCGTGGCATCGACCCGATCGACGTCGGCCATGACCACGGTGACATTGGCCTGGTGCCGCAGCAGCCAACGAATCGGCACACTGATATCGGACGGATTCAGTACGGCCGTAGCCACCTGATAGAGCAGCGGCTGAAACAGGTGATGGTTGGTGCGATCGAGGAGCGTGATGCGCACCGGGGCGTCGGCGAGCGCGCGGGCGGCCGACATCCCGCCAAAGCCGCCGCCGACGATGACGACGTGCGGCCGGGGGTCGGCCGAAAAGCTGCCCGTGACGGTCAGCTTGGGGTTTGGCGTGGTGATGGCCGGTCGAGTAGTGGCACTGCTGGTCATGGCGCGCTCGCGGTACGGGTCGACGTGGTATACCCTACCAGTACGTCCGATGCTTGTGAAATGTTTCACAAGGACCAGGGAAATGCCATAACCCAACCAAACTCAGCCCAATGACCGTTGGTTATGCGGCGGCGATCGCCTGGCCGCGTCCCGAGGTCTTCGCCTCGTACAATGCGGCGTCGGCGCGGGCGAGCCACGCCCCGACATCCTCCCCGCGCCGGACTTCCGCGTACCCCACGCTGACGCTCAGCGCCGGCTCGTCACCCGCTGCGATCGCGTCGACCGTCTGCACGAGGCGGTGCGACAGACGCTCGGCCAATGTCAGTCTGGCGTGCGGTAGCAGGGCCATGAACTCATCGCCGCCCACGCGACAGAGCACGTCGGCTTCACCGAGAAAGACCTTGGACAGACAGGTGGCAAACGTCTGCAACGCCGCATCGCCGGCGGCATGGCCGCCGCGGTCGTTGATCAGCTTGAGATTGTCGAGGTCCATGGAGACCAGCGAGACCGGCGCGCCGCCGATCGTGGATAGCTGCATGGCGCGCGCCACCGCCTGTTCAAACCGCTTGCGGTTGCCCAGTCCGGTGAGCACATCCGTTTCGCTTTCGCGGCGGGCGTCGGCCAGTTGGGTGGAGAGTTCGTCGATCCGTTCGGCGAGGAGGGCGAACGACTGACGCTGCGTCTCCCGACGGGATTCGGCGATGTGTTCGATCTGCAGGATCGTCTCCATCAGTTCATCGCGAATCGCGCCGGTCTCCAGGCGCTGAATCGTCGACTGCAATCGCTCGACCTGCAGTGCCGTGGCCGACTCCGCGTGGAGATCCGCCTGCACCGCCACGTGCACCCGCTGGACACAGGTCCACAGACAATCACGCAAATCCGTGAGCGCCGATTCGACCAGGCGCTTCTCGATCCGGCGCGAATCGGCAAAGGCGCGCGCGGCGCCGCCAAAGTCGCGCGCCGCGATGCCGCCATTGGCGACCGCCACGGTTTCGCCGTCAACCGGCGCGCCGAGCATGGCGTGGCGCCGCCACTGATCGAGCTCGAGCATCGCCTCATGCGCCGAGCGTCCGGGCAGATCGAAGCTGCCGTGGGCGTATGCCGACAGCACCTGCCCAAACGCATCGAGCAGCGGGGCGAGGTCGATGGACTCATTGTCCGGCGGTGTCGCCGTGGCTGAAGCGGCGGAGGCAGGCGTCGCGGTGCGGCGAAAGAACATGAAGGGGGCGGTGAGAGAGGTCCCCGGGCGGGACAGGCATTCCTGTGGAGTGTCGGCACCACATCACCGCCGGATTAGCCACCACATAACGCCACTCGGTCGTGTCACCACGTGGCGCCGACGCGCAGGACGCCGAGTCGCCGAACGACCGGTTGGGTACGTGTTCGCGCCGCGGACTATGAAAGCCAGTGCGATAGATGACGCACCACAAACCCGTCATCATCCAACACTCCGTCCCCTGCAGAGCGCGCAATCGCGTCCGCTTGGCCCGGGGACAGGCGCTCGTGTGGCTCCAGCGTCCACGTGCCGCGCACGAGTCCCTGACGACGCAACACCTCGAGGATGCCCGGCAGACAGCCCGCATACCCGTTGGCCGCATCAAAAATCGCAGCGTTCGCCATCGTGAGTGCTGCGCCCCGCGTGAGCCATTCGCGCGGAACGTCTGCACCAGACATGCGCCATGCCTTGATCTCGTTGAGCATCTCCACGGCGCGATGCGTCCACACCGCCCACTGGCCCAGCAAACCACCGACAAAGTGTCGGGTGTACGCACGACCACCTGACGTCACCGGGACGTCGGTGATCAGATCGGCCACGATCGCGTCATCGTTGCCGGTGTAGAGGGCGATATCATCGCGCCCCGCGTCGGCGATGGCGCGCAGCACATCGTACGTGGCGTACCGGTCGAACGGCGCCACCTTGATAGCGACGACATTCGCAATCTCGGCGAACTCGCGCCAGAACGCGTACGACAGACGCCGCCCGCCGACGGCCGGCTGCAGATAGAAGCCGAAGAGCGGGAGGGTTTCCGCCACATGCCGGCAGTGCGCGAGAATCGCGGCGTCATCGGCATCACGCCACGCACCGAGCGACAAAAGTCCGCAGTGGTAGCCGAGCAGACGCGCGATTTCTGCTTCTTTCACCGCCTGATGGGTGTCGCCCACCAGGCCAGCCACGCGCACAAACGCGTGATCGCCGCGCTCGGCGAGTGCGGCGTTCGCCGTTTCGGCAGCCAGCGCCAGCACCGGGCGATACAGGCCGACGTCGGCGTCATGAATGCGAAAGCCAGTGGTGTGCACCCCCACCGCCATGCCACCCGCACCGGCGTGCACATAGTAGCGTGTGAGTGCGCGCTGATGGTGCTCGTCCATCGTGCGATGTGGCGTGAGCGCGAGCGGATGAGCGGGGATGACGTGTCCCGCCAACAGGTGCTGCCTGACGTTCAGCGCGCCGCCGTCAGAACTTGCCATCACGCACCTCGAACTTGGTGGGCTTGTTGAGCAGCCGTCCGTTGCCGCGAATCCATGACACGGCCCAGGCGCACAGGGTGTCGAGCGGCAACGCCTCGTGCGGCAGCAGATGCGTCTGCAACGACGTGTTGGCCACCAATGAGTGGTCCGGTTCCTCGCCGACAAAGCCGGGTGACACGCCCGCCGCTCGCGCCACGCGCTCGGCGATCTCGCGCACGGGCACGATCGGTCCCGTGACGTTGAGCGCCAGCGGTGGCACCTGCGCGAGCGTCAGGGCACGGAGTGCGAGCCGATTCGCGTCGCCCTGCCAGATGACATTCACGCACCCCGCCGCCAACGACACCGGTTCGCCACCCAACACGCGGAGTGCAATTTCGGTGACCACGCCGTAGCGCAAATCGCACGCATAAAACAGGCGATACAGCAGCAGCGGTGAATGCGTTCGGCGGGCAATCGACTCGAACACGCGCTCGCGACCCACGCAGGATGCCGCGTACTCTCCGTCGGGGCGCAGCGCATCACCCTCGCGCGAACCGCCGTCCGAGATCCGCGACGCGCCATACACATTGCCGGTGGAAAAACACACGATGCGCGCGCCCGCGTAGCGCTCTGCGGCGCACATCGACGCCACCACGTTCTGGGTCCACGTGCCGACTGGGTCGCCGGTGGTGCCAAACTTCTGCCCGGCCATCCAGATCACGTTGGGCGCGTCGGGCAGTGTGGCCACCGCGCGCGGATCGGACAGGTCGGCGCGCACCACGTCAATACCGTGGGCTTCGAGTGCGTCCGCCGCCCGGTCATCAGAGAATCGCGATACCGCAATGACGCGTCGCCGCGTGTCTCCAATGGCCTGACGCGCCATGCGCGCCAGCGTCGGTCCCATCTTGCCGCCGGCGCCAAGGACGATCAGGTCGCCGTGTGTGGCCTCGAGCGCCGCAATGGTGGCGTCGTCGGGGTGTGCGAGCTGCGTGTCGAGCGCGCGCTCGTCAGGTGGGGCGGACGCGTGGGAACGAGCCAGCGGGCCGCCGCCGCGGTCAGGCATCCTCGTCCGCAGCGGCCATCGCGCCAATCTCGACGGGCAGTCCGAGTTCGGCCGCGAGCAGACGTCGACCCTGTTCGATACGATCGCGCGTGGTGGCTTTGAGCGCCGGAATGTCCTTGAGGGTCATCGCGGACGTGTCGATCGGCTCGAGCACCTGCGCCAGCGCACGGGCGGGCAGAAACTGAAACGTGCCCTTGGCCATCGCGTTGCGTGTACCCGAGACGGCGATCGGCAGAATGGGTGCGCCAGCTTCGATGGCGAGTCGGAACGCGCCGTCCTTGAACGGCAGCATCTCCCAGGTCTTGGAGCGTGTGCCTTCGGGGAAGATCATGATGGAAACCTTCTTGCCCAACCGGTCACGGCACTTGTTGATCGCATCGATGGCCGACTCACGCTTTCCACGAATCAGCTTGATGTCGCCGGCCATCTGCATCATCCAGCCCATGAACGGAATCTTGAACATGGTGTCCTTGCTCAGCCACTTCATTTCCCAGGGGAAGCAGCTGATGAGGAACACATCGGCGTACGACTCGTGGTTGGCGACCACGACATACGGTCGTCTCGGGTCGGTGATCGTGCCGCGCGCGCGAAACTTCCAGAGGCCATTCAGGCGCATCGCGACCACGCCGACGAGTCGGAACGCACGGCCAGCCGCATACCGGCCGGGATCGAACGGCGCGGTAACCGCGAAAATGAGGGCGACGATCGGCGTGCCGAGGATGACCACCAGCACCGTCTCGGTCCACGCCCACGCATTCAGCACGCGGCGCATCAGGCCGGAGACTTCAGCAAGCGGACACGGGAAACGTCCTCCGCGCGGATCCTGAGCGAACCGTCCGTGCGGCCCGTGATCGTGATGGACATGAACTGGCGAAAGGGGAACACGAGCATGGACGTCAGGGCGGCAAGATCTGCCGGGACGAAGTCGGGCGGCAGAGACAAGGTAACCGGAGGGCGGGGCTCTGGCGGAGCCCGATCTGTCACGGCGCTCCATGATTCCGGCTGCATCCGGCAGATCCCCGAAACGAATTGGGACGTAGCGGAGAGGTCAAGCCGCGACGAATCGGGAACCGATTGACGAACCAGAGGATAAGATTCCCGTAGCCCTGAGCCTTCCTTTACCTGGCGAGCCATGCTGATCAAGTGTCCCGACGATATCCCGTCTTCCGAAATCACTCCCGAGTCGATGTATCTGAACCGGCGCACCTTTGTGGGTGCCGCGGGGGCGCTGGCGTTGGGGTCGGTGCTGGCGCCGAATCTGCTGTCGGCGTGCGCGACCAGCGACGGCCAGGACGACAAAGTCACGTCGGAAGAAGACGCGACCAGCTACAACAACTACTACGAGTTCGGCACCGACAAGGAAGAGCCCAAGGTGCTGGCGGCCAGTTTCAAGCCGAAGCCGTGGACGATTGAAATCGCCGGACTGGTGAAGACGCCCAAGAAGATGGCGTTCGAAGACCTGTTCCGCGCACTGCCGGTGCAGGACAAGGTGTATCGGCATCGCTGCGTGGAAGCGTGGTCGATGGTGATTCCGTGGCAGGGGACGCCGCTCAAGGACGTGATTGCCCGCTGCGAGCCGCTGCCGAGTGCCAAGTTCGTGGAGTTCACCACGTTGTACGATCCGCGCCGCATGCCGGGACAGGCGGCTCCGGTGTTGCCGTGGCCGTACAAGGAAGCGCTACGCATGGATGAAGCGATGCACCCGCTGGCCCTGCTGGCCACGGGCATGTATGGCAAGCCGCTGCCCAATCAGAATGGGGCGCCGGTCAAGCTGGTGGTGCCGTGGAAATACGGCTTCAAGGGCATCAAGGCGATCGTCAAGATGCGTTTTACCGACAAGATGCCCAACACCACGTGGAATGACGCCAATCCGAGTGAATACGGCTTCTACGCGAACGTGAATCCGCAGGTGGACCATCCGCGCTGGACGCAGTCGAAGGAGCGTCGGATCGGGCAGTTTCTCAAGATTCCGACACTGATGTTCAACGGGTACGCCGAGCAGGTCGCCTCGCTGTACGCGGGCATGGATTTGCGTAAGAACTATTGATGCAGACGATCGGCCCGATGTGCGCATGACACGTGCGGATGTGACGCACGGCACGATCTTCGATCGACTTGAACCGCATGTGCGGCGCTGGGAACGATGGGCGCTGTGGCTGTTGGTGGTGCTGCCGCTGGTCTCGCTCATCGCTCGCGCGGTGATGAGCGACCTCGGCGCCAATCCGATCGAACGACTCGAACGCGAGACCGGCGAGTGGACGCTGCGTCTGCTCGCCGCGTCGCTTGCCGTGTCGCCGGTGATCGCGATCACACGATGGGGATGGCTCATTCGCGAACGGCGCTTTCTTGGCCTCGCGACATTCTTTTACGCGTCGCTCCATCTCAGCGTCTACATCGGACTCGACCAGTTCTTCGATGTCGACGACATCGTGAAGGATGTCCTGAAGCACCTGTATATCACGGTGGGGATGGCAGCCTTCCTGATGCTGCTGCCGTTGGCGATCACGTCCACGAAAGGATGGATCAAACGTCTGGGAGGCCAGCGGTGGAACAGACTGCACCGGCTGGTCTATCCCGCTGCGGTGGCTGGATGCGTTCATTTCTTGTGGGCAGTGAAGAAAGACATCACGGAACCGCTGCTGTACGCCGCCGTTTTTGTCGTCCTGTTCGCACTCCGCCTGGTCCCGCAACGAAGCCGTGGCCGGCGATGATCACTCACCCGTCACATGACCGATTCTGCCAATCACCGGATTCCCCGTGTGAGTTCGCTGCCGGTCGTTGCGTTTTCTCCGAGGGCGGGAGATGACGACGACGTAGCCGGCCGTCATGCGCGCACGCTGTGGGATGACCTGCTGCCAGTCGCGATGACGGGGACGACCATCGCGGTCGCCTACTGGCTCGCGGCCGCTGCGGCGCTCGATCCATCGCCCCCGCGCGGTGCCCCGATGGCCATGGGGTTGCTGGCCATCGCTGCGGCGCTCATGGCACTCAAGACCGCAGGCGAAGCACGCCTGGGCCTGAGCAGTCGCCGCTGCTGGCTGTGGTTCTCGCTCTCGATCGTGATTGGCGCGATGGGGAGTCTCGTCAGCAGCACGGCGGTGCTGACCACGATGGCCTCGTCGCTGGCGCCGTTCATGGCACCGGCGATCGCCGAGTGGCTGCGATCGCCGCTGGTGTCCGCTGTGTCGCCGGCGGTGACTGATTGCGCCACGCTCGCCGCGCAGGCCGTGATGCTGGTGGCGCTCCTCAACAAACCCAGCGCGCCACGATCCTCGCTCGACCGCGCCACGTTGTGGATCGATGCCATCACCGTGGCCGTGGGCGGTCTGCTGGTGGTGTGGTACGACATGCAAACGCATGGAGGGACGCCGCTGTCGGCGTCCACCTGGACGTTACTGACGGCGCACCTCACCGTCGTCGCGGATTTCGTGCTGTTGATGGTGACGTCGGTGCTGTGGCGCCGTACGGTGTCGCGATCACGCGCGCAAGTGCTGCTGCTGATTGCGGCGGCCCTGCTGATCAACGCGATTTCCCATGCGATGGCGCTGCTGGCGATCACGCGCGGTCTGACGACGCCGACGTGGCTCGTGTCGTTGCCTGCCATCAGCCTGCTGTTCTTCGCACTGGCCGCGTGGTACAAGGTGGCGGCGGCCGACATCCCCGCGACGCATCCCCGCGACCAACCCGCGCGCGATCAGGTCAATGCCTCGGTGATTCCGTATGTGGTCGCGCTGCCGGGGTTCGCGTTGCTGCTCAAGACGGCCGCCGAACAGGGCGCCGAACCGCTCACCGGGCTGGTTGTGGGGGCGGTGGCACTCACGATTCTGGCGTTCGTGCGCCAGGTGGCCTCGACCCACGAGGCGTTGCGTGCACTGGCCGACGCCGCCACGCAGCGTGGCGAGGCGCGTTTCCAGGCGCTTGTCCAGCACTCGAGCGATGTCATCACGATTATTGATCTCAAAGGCATCATCCGCTTCGCGAGTCCATCCGTGAAAACCGTCCTCGGGCACGAACCCGCGTCGCTCATCGGCACGCGATTCGCCGCCTTGCTGCACCCCGACGATACCGATGCCGCGATGCACTTCCTGTCTGAGCTCGCCCGCGGCGACGACGCCGGGGACGGCGATCTTCGCACGGGCGATCTTCGCACGGGCGAACCTCGCTCCACGGATCCGCGCACGCGTGCGTTTCGCAGTGCGATGCATCGCGGTGGACACCGATTGCCGGGTGCGCTCAAACGGGAGTGGCGCATCGCGCACGCGAGCGGCGACTGGATGACGGTGGACAACGTGGGGACGAATCTGCTCGACGAGCCCGTCGTGGAGGGGCTCGTGCTGAATACGCGTGATGTCACCGAACAGAGTCTGATCAAGCAACAGTACATGCATCAGGCGTTCCACGATCCGCTGACGGATCTCGCCAACCGGTCGCTGTTTCTCTATCAGGTGGGCCATGCGCTGGCGCGCGGCACACGGCAGCAGACATCCGTGACGGTGCTCTTTCTCGATCTCGACAACTTCAAGACGGTCAACGATTCGCTCGGCCACGCAGAAGGCGACCGTCTGCTCATCGAGTCGGCGCGCCGTTTGGCCTCGTGTGTGCGTGATTCCGATCTCATTGCACGACTGGGCGGCGATGAGTTTGCCGTGCTGATCGAAGATGCACAGAGCGACGACGAGGTGAATGAGATTGCCGGGCGCATCTCGGAGGCGATGTCCACGCCGTTTCAGCTCGGTGGCAAGGAGGTGTTTGTCGGCGCGAGCATCGGGATCGCACGCACCTCGCGCGGGGAAAGCTCCGACGAACTGGTCCGCAACGCCGACGTGGCGATGTATGTCGCCAAGACCCGCGGCAAAGGCACGCACGTGCTCTTTGAGCCCGAGATGCATGCGGCGGCACTCGACCGGCTGGTGGTGGAGGCCGATCTGCGAGCGGCGATCGAGCGCGAAGAGTTCATGCTCCAGTATCAGCCGATTGTACTGCTGGCGACGGGGGAGATCATCGGGGCGGAGGCGCTGGTGCGCTGGACCTGCAGCGAGCGCGGGACGGTGCCACCCGGGCTGTTCATTCCGATCGCCGAAGAGACGGGACTGATCGTGCCGATCGGGCGCTGGGTCCTGCGGCGCGCCTGCCGCATGGCACAGCAGTGGGAGCAGGAGCGCGGTCACCCGATGCGCATCACGGTCAATCTCTCCGGTCGGCAGCTGCAGGAAGCGTGCATCATCGACGACGTCCGCGACGCACTGGTCGACTCGGGACTCGAGCCGGAGCATCTGGTGCTGGAAATCACCGAGAGCATGCTGATGCACCACACCGATTCCTCGATGGGGCGGCTCAAGGCGCTCAAGGCCCTGGGTGTGTCGCTGGCTATCGATGACTTCGGAACGGGTTATTCTTCGCTCAGCTATCTGCAGCGGTATCCCATCGACATTCTGAAGATCGACAAGGCCTTCGTCGATGTCGTGGACAAGGGCGGCGAAGGCCCCGTGCTGGCCAGTGCCATTGTCGCGTTGGGTGACACGTTGCAGATGAACACGGTGGCCGAAGGCATCGAAACGGAAGCGCAGCGCGGACAGTTGCTGCGACTGGGCTGTCAGCTGGGGCAGGGCTTCCTGTTTGCGCCGCCGCTCGATGCCGACGACTTCTACCATCTCCTGCTCGCGCGCGGTGCGCGTGCGTACAACCCCCTGCAACGTCACCACGAGCTCAGTGCGATCACGTCCTGACAAATCATCCGATGGACGTGGGGCGCCGCGGGCACCAGCGCGCAGCGATTCGAAGATTCCCGCCAAGGCCGGGAAGCCGCCGGTGCCGCGCCCGTCGCGCACCACGGACACGCCGGTCGCGACCGAGCCCACGGCGTTTGCATCATTTGCCATCGCGGCGCCTGGGGTCGCGCCGCTGGTGGCTGCCGAGCTGTCAGCGCTCGGTGTGCCCATCGCCGACGTAAGTGCCGCCGGGGTTGCCTTCTCGGCGGACTATCCGACGCTGCTGCGCGTCAACCTGTGGTCGCGCCTCGCTACACGCGTCATTGTGCGTCTGGCCGAGTTCACGGCACGCGACTTTGCCACCCTCGAAAAGCAGGCGGAGCGGGTGCCTTGGCGCCGCGTGCTGACGGCCGGTTCACGGGTGCGATTGCGCGTGACCTGTCGCAAGAGCCGGTTGTATCACTCCGACGCTGTTGCGGAGCGTGTGGCGCGGTCGATGGTGAAGATGATGCCCAAGGTCACCCTGCTCGATCGTGCGATTGGCGAGGACGAAGACGATCTGGTGGCCGTTGCCGGGTCGACAGACATGATGGAGCAACTGATCATCGTGCGCTTTGAACACGATGTGTGCACCATCAGTGCCGACAGTTCGGGCGAGTTGTTGCATCGCCGCGGGTGGCGGCAAGCGGTGGCCAAGGCGCCTCTGCGCGAGACGCTGGCGGCGACCATGCTCGCCGCGTGCGAATGGACCGGCACAACGCCGTTGGTGGATCCGTTCTGCGGTTCGGGCACGATCGGCATAGAAGCGGCCCTGCTCGCGCGCAACATCGCGCCGGGTCTGGCTCGACGCTTCGCGATGGAGCAGTGGATCGGCGTTGATGCACGCATGGTCGAGCAGCAGCGCGCCGCCGCGCGCGCCGCGATCCGCTCCGCCGCCGACGTGCGCATCGTCATGAGTGACCGCGATGCCGGTGCGTGTGATGCGGCCCGTGCCAACGCGGCGCGGGCGGGCGTCACGGCCGACGTCGAGATTTCACAGCAGTCGCTGTCGGATGTGGCGCTCTCCCCGCTTGGCACGAGCGGATTGGTGTTGACCAATCCACCGTACGGACTGCGCATCAGCGAAGGTCTGGATCTGCGCTCGCTCTACGCGCGGCTGGGTGAGGTGGTGCGCGCGGGCGGCCCAGGATGGCAGTTGGGCATGCTTGTCCCCGACAAACGCTTGGCGGCGCAAACCTCGCTGCGATTCGAAACGCGTCTTAAGACATCCAACGGTGGCATCGGCGTTGCGGTCGAACGGTCACTCGCACTCAGGCGCGGAAGTAATCGGCCTTCCAGTTCTTGATCTGCTGCTTGATCGCCTTGGGTTTGATCGACGGGTCGGCCAGTACTCTGCGCACCAGATCCGTCACTTCGGCATCCGAGGCAAACCGCAGTGCAATCAGGTGCGAGGGACGGATCTCTTCGATCCGGGGCTGGAGATCGGTCGGCAGGAGTCGACCCAGGCGCAACCGCTCCTCGAGGCGGATGACGCGGTCCTGCACACGGAGCGCCGACAGCCTGAGCATCGCAATGGCGCCCACCAAAGCCAGCGCGCCGACGAGCATGTACGCGGTGTCGGCGTTGGGGTTGTCGATGGTTCGCTTGATCGTCCACGCCAGAAAGATCAGGCCGAGCGGGCTGGCAAAGAAGTGATAGCCCGGAGTGTACTGGGCGTGATTGGCGAAACTCTGCGTGGACGGTGCCATGGGGAATGAGAAGAAGGTGAACGCCTGACGGTGCGTCAGGCGGAGAGCAGGTGGTCGATGCACGCGACGGCGACATCAAAACGCCGGGTCCAGTCGCCCTGAATATGCGTGACCGGCGAGGCAAAGCGCGCGAGGGTGTCGGCAAAGAGCGCCTGCACCTCGGCGCGACGCTCACCCCGATCGCGCACGCCATCGGAAACCCACGGGACGTCGATATCCAGCAACAGGTACTGCGCGGGTCGCCGGGCGCGCGCGGCGTCCTCGATGAACTCCGGACAGCGGCCAAAATAGTGGTAGCAGTAGACGACAGTGCTCACGAGGTCGGTGTCGTGAACCAGCAGGCGGTCACTGCGTGCCTGTGCGCGCTCGGTGAACTCGTCCTCGAACGCCATCTGCCCCTTCGCGATCGGACCATGGTCGCGGAAGTCGAGCGGTGCGCCTTTGGCCGCCGCATATCCGCGCACAAATTCGGGTACGACGAGCGCGCCAAAGTGGGCGCCGAGCGCGTCGGCCAACGTGGATTTTCCGACCGACTCCGAACCGGTCACGACAACGTGAATCATGTGATGCGTGTGATGGGCACGTGCGCGCTGGCGGCCGATCGCCGCCACTGCACAAAGCCAATGGTCGCCAGAATCAGGAAGATCGCGTACAACACGGCGGTGAGTGTCAGTCCGCGATTGATGAACAACCCGATGTACACCACGTCAACCGCAATCCAGAGCAGCCAGTTTTCCAGCAGCTTGCGCGTCATCATCCATTGCGCAATGAGGCTGACGGACACGAGCGCCGCATCGAGGTGCGGCAGAGCGGCACCTGGAATCCGCGCCGTGATCGTTGAGAGCGCCAGCCACGTTGCCACACCGATGCCGGCCAGCAGCGTCCAGAGCATGTTCGACGCGCGGGTCACGACCAGCGGCGCATGGTCGGTCCCGCCACGACGCCAGTGCCACCAGCCGTAACAGGACAGCACGAAATACACGACCTGCAGCCCGGTGTCTGAATAGAGGCCGGCGCGCAGGAACACCACGACATAGAAGAGCGCGTTGAGTATGCCGAGCGGCCAGCTCCAGATGCTCTCGCGCGTGACGAGCCACACGTTGAGCACACCGGTGATGAAACCGAACAACTCCGCATAGGAACTGCCGTGTGCGGTGAGCCAGGTGCCGAGATCGGACATGGCAGGGAAGGTAGCGCGCGTGCGGTACGCTGGCATATCTTGCGCGCACAACAGACCGGGGTGCCTGCCGCACTGTCGCGCGCAGGCTGAGAGAGTCCCGCAGAACCTGATCCGGTTCGTACCGGCGTAGGGAGTCCAACTATGCAGCAGCGCTTTCGCGCGCGCCGTGCGCGCGTGCACGTCGTGGGCACCGCCTCCACGATCGCTTTTCTCCTGGCCGGGATATCGCCGGCGCCGGCAGCCGCGCAGGTTCGGCCAGTACCTCCCGACAGCAGCGTGCGCGCCGATTCCGGCCAGCAGATTGAGCGGGTTCTCGTCAAAGCCATTCGGGCCGGCGATCTGGCGCCGATTTCCCAGAAGACCATCACGCGCGACGTGATCACGCAGCGAGCGGTGGGACAGGATCCGCCGATGTTGCTGCAAGGCGCGTCACCGTCTCTCACGGCGCACACCGAAACAGGGACGCTGTGGGGATACAGCTATCTGCGCCTGCGCGGCGTCGACCAGACGCGCATCAACATCACGCTCGATGGCGTGCCGCTCAACGACATGGAAGATCAGGTGCTCTACTTTGCCGATCTTCCCGATCTGATGGCGAGTGTGCAGTCGGTGCAAGTCCAGCGCGGCGTGGGCACGAGCACGGCCGGCACGGCATCCTACGCGGGGTCGGTGAATTTTGAGACCGTGCCGCTGGCCGTCCGCGGCGCGGGCGGTGACGCATCGGTGCAGCTGGGCTCCTTTGGCGCTCGGCGCGTCAGCGGCGCGTTTCATTCCGGACTCACCGGCAGCGGATTTGCCATGCTGGGTCGCGTGAGTGCGCTGCAGACCAACGGGTACCGCGATCACAGCGGTGTGCTTGGTCGTTCTGCCTTTGTCAGCGGCGGATGGTTCGGCGACCGAACCATCGTCAAGGCCACGGCCTTGGTGGGACTGCTCGCCGACACCCTGTCGTACACGGGCGCCACCCTCGCGGAGCTCGCGCAGAACCGGAGATACAATCCCCTTGGCGTCGACGAACGCGATCGCTTCGGCCAGCAGATGTTCGCGCTCTCGGTCTCGCACGCGCGGCCGTCCGGCACCACGGTGAACACGACGATTTATCGGAACTCCGCCAGCGGCAACTACGACTACTTCGACACCGCCGACCGGTACCGATTCAATCTTGCCCACGCCTGGTACGGCGCCACGAGCGCCATCAACGTGGAACGGGGGGCGCTGCAGCTCAACGCCGGTATCAACGCCAACAGCTACGCACGCGCGCACCGTGGGTATCTGCGACCCGATCCCGTGGCGCTGTATGACAACACCGGGCACAAGCAGGATGCGAGCGTGTTTGCCAAGGCGACACTCGATCGTGGTCGCATCCGTTGGTTTGCCGACCTGCAGGCGCGCTGGGCCCGCTTCCGGTACGAGCCCGACGCGCGTGAAACAATCGGTGAACGCTCAATCGACTGGACGTTTTTCAATCCCAAGGTGGGCGCGACCGTACCGCTGTCAGGCGGCTGGTCGGCGTACGCATCGTACGGTCGTACAACGCGCGAACCGGCGCGGAGCGATCTGTTTGCCGGTGACGACGATCTGAACGCGGGCAACGTCGCCGAGTACGGCGACTTCACTCGTGTGAAACCGGAGTCGGTCGGTGACGCGGAAGCCGGCGTGACCTACACCGCCACGGGACGCGCGCTGCAGGCCAACCTGTACAGCATGGATTTCCGCAACGACATCGCCCGCATCGGCGCGCCAACGGCCTCGGGATCGGTGCTGCGTCGCAATGTCGGGTCGAGCTATCGCCGCGGCATCGAGATGGACGGCCGCTGGCAGGTCACGCCACGCGTGGCGGTCGGTGGCAACGCCGCCTGGAGCACCAATCGCATCAAGGCGTTCACGGATTCGTCGCGCGGCACGCCGGTGTTGCGTCGCCAGGTCGAACCGGTGTTGACCCCGCGTTTTGTGTCCGCACATCGGTTCGAGATCAACGCCACATCGATGCTGTCGGTGTCGCTCGAGGGTCGCTACCAGTCGCGCGCGTATCTGGACAACACCAGCAGCGCCGACCGCGTGCTTCCGGATTTCTATACGATGGACGCCAGCGCCAAGGCGTCGTGGTCGCGCGTTGCTGTCACCGTGCGTGGCGTGAATCTGGGCGACACGCAAAAGTACGGCAGCGGGTCGGTAAGCAGCTCGGGACGCGTGCGCTACTTCGTGTTGCCAGCGCGTGCCGTGTATGCGACGCTCGATGTGAGTTTCTGAAAACGCGTTGGGCGCGGCGGCTGAGCACGTGTTGTGCGCAGCCGCGCGCGCCGCGCGCGACGCAGGCTCACCGGCGACTCAACTCCATCTGCCCGTTGATCTGCCGACGTGCATCATCGAGCGCACGACGCAGCGCAAACGCGCGGTCCTTCGTGGAGGCGCCTCGGCCATCGCGCAGCGCGGCGTTCAGTGCGCGGCGATCATCCGCCGAGAGGCCGTCGGCGTTCAACAACAGCAGGGCATTGATGGCCGTCTCGTAGACGGCCACCGTCGCCGCGGGTTGCCCGTCGTTGTACAACGGTGCGCCGCGATCAATCGCGTAGTCCACCAGTGACACCGCCTTGGCACGCTCGCCACTTGCCGGCACTGTCGCGGCCGAACGGTCGGGCGGGAGCAGCACGCGGTCGATGACATGAATGAGTCCGTTGCTGGCGGGGATGTCCGCGATGCGCACGGTGGCGTCATTCACACGAAGCTGGCCATCACTTTCGCTGAGTCGCACCGTTTCCTTGGCGACGGTTTCGGCGCTGCGCAGGCCTCGCGCCTGGTCGGCGGTCACACGACCCGCCACCACGTGATAGGTGAGGATGGTGACCAGCTTCTCGCGATTCTGCGGCTTGAGCAGCTCTTCAACGGTGCCGCCCGGGAGTCGCTTGAAGGCGTCGTCGGTTGGGGCAAAGAGAGTGAGCGGACCGCGGCCCATGAGGGTTTCCGTCAAACCGGCCGCCTCGACGGCGGCGAGCAACGTCATGAATTGCCCGGCCGTCTTCGCGACCCGTGGGATCGTGTTGGTCGGACGCGATGCGTTGGTGCCACTGTGTTGGGCGGCCAACGGCGCGGAAAGCGGCGCACTGATCGCGGTGCCGACCGCGATGACGCACACCAGCACGGCCGCGGCGCCACGGGTGCGCTTCGGAAAGTCGATAAGGCGTGGTGTTGCAGACATGAGCGAGCACTCCGCATGCAGGAGAAACGAACCGCCGCGCCGAGTTGCGGGTCGGGTTCGGTCTGACTGGTCGGTGTGTTCGTGGAGGCGTCGCCGACGGATGCACCCACCGTGCGCTTCCCGAAAAGTTCCCGGGACCTGCATCCAAGCATGAAACGTTGGCGAATGAACTGAGAGAACGTGCCGGTTGCCGGCCAGGGAGTGTGCGGATGCAGGGAGTCGTGGAGTGGCGATGGTCGTGATCCCCCGAACGGGCAAGGATGATTCTGAGCGAGGTGCTGCACCTGAACCGGCTCGGCCGCATCTCGCGCTGGTGACGGCGATGGATGTGAGCGTCCTCGCGTCTGCAGAGCCGTTGCTGCCGCGCATCGCGGCGGGCGACGAGCGCGCCGTCCGCGAGTGTGTGGCGCGTTATGGATCGTTGGTCTGGTCACTCGTCCGTCGGTGGTCTCCCAATCCGCAGGAAGCGGAGGACGCGGTGCAGGATGTCTTTATCGACATCTGGCGCACGGCCTCCCGCTTTGACGCCTCGCGCGCCACCGAACCTGGGTGGGTCGCGATGGTGACGCGTCGTCGCCTGATCGACCGGATGCGTCGCCGTCAGCGACTGCCGGAGCTCGATTCGTTGCCCGATGATATGGACGTGGCGGACGAACGGGCACAGGATGTGGCGCACGATATGGATCGCGCTGCGCGCATCGATCAGGCGCGCGCCGTGCTTCGCTCGTTGCCGGCGGCACAGCGGCGGATGCTCGAGCTATCCCTGCTGGAGGGAAAGACGCACGATGAAATCGCCCGTGAGACTGAAACGCCGCTGGGAACCGTGAAGTCGCATACACGTCGTGGGCTCAAAAAGGCACGCGACCTGCTGAACGGGGTCGCCCTTGGCGCCGCCGAGGAGGAGAACTGATGGACCGCGACGACCAGAAGCAGGTGGATGAGTTGTTGATGCAGCGGGTGACGGGTGCCCTGTCGGGCCCGGAAGCCGAGGCGTTGTCGAAGCTCGTGGCCCAAGGGGTCGACAAAGACGTGGCCGAGTGGGAAGCTGCCGCCGCCGAGTTGTCGGCCGTGCTGGCTACCGAGTCGCGGGTGCCCGCCGACGAGCTGCCTGCAGCGCTTGCTGATCGCATTGTCGGCGTTGGCGAGGTGCTGGTGCGGACCAGTCGCCCGCCCTCGGCGATGGCATATCCCCCCGTTGTTCCTCCTCCCACACTTTCCAACGGACCCTCTTCCAGCGCATCCTCGCGATCATCGGTTCGATCGATTGTCGCGTGGGGAGGATGGCTTGCGGCGGCAGCGGTATTGGCCGTCTGGGTCGCGGGCCGTCGGCCCGCCGAGCCGGTCGTCCGCACTCCGGGGCTCAGCGCCATCGGTGCGCAGCTGCGCGATTCGTTGCTCATCGCCGACAGCTCGCTGACGCGACTCGCCTGGAGCGCAACACCCGATTCGACCGCCAAGGGTGCCACGGGCGACGTGGTCTGGAGCGGCAAGGCCCAGCGCGGCGTGATGCGAATCGCCGGACTGCAGGCGAACGACCGGACGCGCTGGCAGTACCAGCTCTGGATCTTTGATAAGAAGCGCGATCAACGATACCCGGTGGACGGCGGCGTTTTCGATATCCCGGCCGGGTCGCACGAAGTGTTTGTGCCGATCGATGCACGGATTCCCGTGGGCGAGGCGGTGATGTTTGCGGTGACGGTCGAGCCTGTGGGCGGCGTCGTCGTCTCCACGCGGGAACGGATCGCGTTGCTCGCCAAGTCGTAACCGGTACCGCTCCCGATCCGGCGGATTCGGTGCCACTGTTCGGGCATGACGGGATCACACGACGGGTTTGGTGCCGGGAGCGACATCCTCTACTCCGACTATCGCAAAACGGAAGAGCTCGGCACGCTCCGTCAGGTGGCGCGCGCGCTGGCGGCGGGAACCAACTCGCGAGAGGTGCTGCAGACCATTTGTGATGCGGCGACCGTGCAAGGGAGGTCTGGTGGCGCCTCAGTGACCGAAGTGAGTGGCGATACTGGCAGGTTCATTGCCGTAAAAGGGCCGACCGCCGAGCTGATGGGACTTCGTTTCCCACTTGAAGGCAGCGTCACCGGTCGGGTGGCTCAAGAGATGCGCACCATCGCCATCCGAAGCGCTCACGAGAGTTCGCCGTTTTTTGCGGAGCTGCTGCCGAGGCTCGGGATTGGCCCGATCATGGTGCTGCCGCTGGAAGCGGAATCGCAGCTGGTGGGCGTGTTGTCGGTGTTTCGACCCGAGGGGCAGGCGGCGTTTGATCGGGACGACGAAGAGCGTCTCGCCGCAGTGGCCGACCTGGCGGCGCTGGCGCTCTGGAAGGCCAGACTGCTTGAAGAGGCGCAGTCGGCCGACGCGGCAAAAACCAGTCTTTTAGCGACACTATCGCACGAGCTTCGCAC
>JAGNMU010000014.1 GCA_017991005.1 Gemmatimonadaceae bacterium
TCGAGGGGCTGCACATTACCGGCGGTGAAGTGCGGCGCGTGCGCGTGGACGGCGTGGTGCGCTACGCGGGCGCCGGTGTGCCGCGCGACTCCGTCGACGCGCTGGCCGTTTGTCGGATGGGCGACACGACTGATGCCTCCGGTCTTGTGCGTGGCCGCATCACCGACGACCAGAAGCGCGGCGTGGGTGGCGCCGCCATCGTCGCCGAGTGGAAAGAGGAGTTCCGCCAGACAGGAACCTCGGGCTTTTCGTGGCGCACGCGTTCACTTGAGACCACGTCGGAAGGTGGGGGGATCTATGTGTTGTGCGGCCTGCCCTTCGGCGTCGACGTCGCGATGTATGCAAGCGGCAGCGGACGCCGTTCGCGCGCCTTCACCACGCGCGTAACCGAGCCGAATCCGTCGGCAACGCTGGACTTCGCACTCGGGGTCACGACGACGGTGGCTGCGGCGGCGGCACTCGGCGCTGACACAGCAGTGTCGCCGTCAACGGCCTCGCTTCGCCTGCGCGTGCTGCAGGGCGACAGCGTCGGCGTGGCCGGCGCCGAGGTGACGGTCAAGTCGCGCCGTGTGGAACGCATCGCGCGCACCGACAGCAGTGGTCGGGTGCGCGTGGAGGGGCTCGACACCGGTGTGGTGGACGTCAACGTGCGGCGCATCGGGTTTGCCGCACAATCGGTGCAGGCACGCATCGCCGCTGGCGAAAACGCGCTCACCGTTCGCGTGCGGGGCACAGCGGTTGTCCTCGACGAGATGCGGGTCATCGGCAATCGTCCCGCGAGTGGGCGCTATGACGATCTCGACCTCCGCATTCGTCGCAAGGAAGCCAGTGCGGTCGTCACGCGTGAGGAGATTGCGAAGCGCAACCCCATCGCGCTTTCACAAATGCTGCGTCGGCTTCCCGGCGTGCGCATTGCCGACTCGCTCGGCAACTCCGTAGCCATCTCGACGCGCGGGAAGAAGTTTTCCAATGGCGCGCCCGTCGACTGCGTGTTGCGCGTCATGCTGGACGGCACAATCCTGTCATCGCTTCTGAGCATCGACAACACGGTGCCCAATGATGTGTATGCGATCGAACTCTTTCTTGGTCCGGCGCGGATTCCGCCGCAGCTCGCCGGAATCCGCGACGACGCCTGGTGCGGGCTGATCGCGATCTGGACGCGGGGCGGCTAGTCCGGGTGCCCGCCGCCGCAGACAGACGCTAGCGACCGCGAAGCAGGCTGGTCACACGACGGTCCTGCGCGATGGGGGCAAAATCGCGGAACGCGGTGCCAGACAGCCATGGCAGACCGGGCGTGCCGGCTTCGACGGCTTCGTTGAACAGGCCCACTGCTCGCGCGGTGTCCCCGAGCACGGCGGCGATGCGCGCACGGTAGCTCAGGTACTCGCCATGATCGCGCGGTGTCTCCGTCCCCATCCACCGCTCGACCGCGCTGCGATCACCGCGCCGAGCGGCGATGAGTGCCGAGAGCCCGCGATAGCGCATACGATCCGGACTTTCGGTGGCGAGCGCTTCAAAGTACGGTCGCGCATCGTCGTATCGCTGCAACGCATAGAGTCCGCTGCCAAGCCAATAGCGATGACCGCGATCCTCGGGTTTGGCGACCAGTCGATTGGCCAACCACGCGACACCGCGCTCGGCGACGCGCTTCCCGTCCGCCTCATTGCCCCGCTGCATCAGGTACTCGCCGGCGGTCACCATGGCCGCGCCCAGCGACCAGTACACATCGGGCGGCAACGCCTCCCAGACCGCGAACGCGGAATCCAACCGTCGGACATCACCCATCGACGCGAGCGCGCGCGCCTCAAGGACCTGCGCCACGCGCCGATCCGGATATCGGCGTGCCATCTCACGGGCGGCGTCGAGTTCTTCCTCGTGTTTGCCAAGCAGCTGCGCCGCGTGGGCGCGCTGCGTCCAGAATGAGCTCCACCCGCGCATCTCGCCGCGATCGGGATCCATGCGTCGCAGCTGCGTTTCGGCTGCGCGCGCATGTCCGGCCTGCAGCAGCGAGGCGGCGTAGTCGAACCCGGCCCGCGAATTCGGTGCAATCGCCGCCGCACGCTCGATCGCCGCGCGTGCCACCACCCCGTCACCGCGCAGGACGGCTTCGATGAATCGCAATGACGACTCGTGATACCGCCCCAGGGCTTTGTCGCGCGCGCGTGCCTGTGTCACAAGCGATTCGGCAGCGGCATACTCATCGGCGTTGAATGCTGCGCGCGCGCCAAGCAGCAGGGCCATGGCAAAGGTGGTGTCGCGCCGGTAGGCCTCGCGAAATCCCACCAGCGCCTCGTCGTAGCGCTGCGCCAGAAAATGATCGAGCCCTTGGTCGAACGCCTGGTACGCGGAGAAGGACGGCGGATTGCGCGTCAGATCCGGAAGCGCGGCCACTCGTTCATCGCGTGTGGCCACCACCGCGCCCACCACGCGGTCGCGCAACTGTGCGATCCCCTCCTCGAGACGACTGGACGGCACCGTGATCGGCGCGAGCGTCGCAATGACCCGGTCGCTTTCGGCATCGACCAACTGCGCCTGCACCTTGAGCGAGTCATGCAGTTGGTAAAACGTGCCCGTCACCACCGTATGCGCACCCACCTCGTCGCGCATCGCGGCGACAATCGGTGTGCCCGTGCGCGCGGCATGTTCCGACACGCTCAGCGCTTCCGACCAGGGCACGACGCGCACCCCGGCCGAGCGCTGCAGCGCGTCGGTCACCCAGTCGCCGGCAAACCGTCCGACGACGTTCAGTGTGCTGTCGCCGGTTTCGTTGCGCAGCACACTGACCGCGATCGGCTCGTCGATCACACCGGTCCTCGCGCGCTCGGTGCGTGGCCAGAACATCGCGGCCGCGACCATCAGCGCAGCGGCCAACACGCCGCCAACCAGCCAGCGACCGCGGGTGTTGGCCGGTGTGGCGCCGGACGCGGCGGCAATGGCCTCCAGCCGTTGCGCAATGATCGCCATGCTGGCGGGGCGCTCGGCGGCCGATTCGGCCACACATTCCAGCAGCAGCCGTTGCAGTGCACGCGGGATTTTCGCGGTCTGCACAAGCGCGCTGAGCTGCACGTGTTGCTGTACGCTGGGCGGGAGCAGGGTGGCGGTGAACATCTCGATGCCAAGCACGCCGAGTGCGTAGATATCCGCCCGGGCGTCCACATCGTTCGCCGCGCGTGCCTGTTCGGGAGCCATGTACCGGCGCGTACCAAGCGGGAAACCCGGCATGGTGATCGAACTGGCCATCGATGATTCATCCAGCAGCTTGGCGATGCCAAAGTCGAGCAGAAACGCGTGACCGGCCGTGAGCAGCACGTTCTCCGGTTTGAGATCGCGGTGCACCACACCCGCACCGTGTGCGAACGTCAAGGCACCGGCGATGTCACGCAGAATGCCAAGGCCCTCGCCAACGGCGATCGCTCCGCGCTCCAATCGCTTGCGCAGCGTGTCCCCTTCCATCCACGGCATGACGTAGTACAGGTACCCGTCGGCTTCGCCGGAGTCGATCAGCGGAACGATATGCGGATGCGCGAGTGTGGCCGCGATACGCACCTCTCGCAGGAATCGCTCTTCCCCGAAGGCGTGGGCGATTGACGGATCGAGCACCTTGATGACCACGTCGCGATCGTGTTTGCGTTCACGCGCGAGAAACACCGTGCCCATGCCGCCGCGGCCGATCTGTTGACGGATCTCGTAGCCAAAGCCCAGTGCGTCACCGAGTGCCTGACCCAGATCCGGCAGCACCGCGAAGTCCGGCAGCACATCGAGAATCCCGGACGCGCGATCGGCGCCCGCGAGCAACGAACGCAGTTCCGACGCCAGCGCGGCGTCGCCGGCACAGTGGGCGTCGATCCATGCGTCACGCGACGCGAGCGGCTGCTCGACCGCCTCATCGAACAGCGCGAGCGCGCGACGCGAGACCGATGAGTCACCCATCACGATGTGGTGGCCTGATAGAGTTGGCGATACAACCACGCGCGGGCTTTCGCCCAGTCACGCTGAACGGTGCGTGTGGTGACTTGCAACAACTCCGCCGTTTCGTCTTCGGTCAGTCCGGCGAGATATCGATGCTCGACCACGCTTCGCAGTCGCGGATCGACCTCCCCCAGTCGCTCGATGGCATCGAACAGCGCCAGCACCTCCTCGGGAGAGGTGCCGCGTGCGCCGTCGCGCTCATCGAGCGTGACGCGAATCGCGGCACCGCCGCGCTTTTCTGCCACGCGACGTCGCGCATGATCGATCAGCACCTGGCGCATGGCGCGAATGGTGATGCCCATGAAGTGCCGCCGGTCCGCGGCCGGCAGACGCGGTGCGGTGACCGCCGGGGAGAGTCCCAGACGCAGCCACGCCTCGTGCACGAGATCCGTGGGTGTGAACGTGTGGCCCGCGCGTTCGGCCGACAGCAGACGCGCGGCAGCGCGGCGCAACTCGTTGTACACGAGGGGCAACAGACGGTCGCCGGCACCGGCATCGCCCGCGTGCATCGCCGCCAGCAGGCGCGTCACCTCAGTCTGCTCCGATGAGATCGTCACGCGTGATGTCGTGATCCCACGCGCGGTTGCGCATGGCACGTGGAAGCGGTGAACGCCAGAACACCCGGCGTTCTCATACGCGAGACTCTCACCCCCACCGACCCATGCTCACACACATCTCCCTTCCGAAACGTGTTCGATGGTCGAACATCCTGGCGTCGTGCAGCTTCCTGGCGTTCACACCGGCCGAGTCGCTGCGTGCACAAGTCGCGCATGAAGCGCATGCGCCCGCCCACTACGCCGCAGGCACCACGCCGGTTCCGCTGCTGCGCAACCTGGGCCGCTGGCATCGCCGCGTCGCAACGCACGATCCCCGCGCGCAAAAATACTTCGATCAGGGGCTGCGTCTCTACTACGCGTTCAACCATGCCGAGGCGGTTCGTTCGTTTCGCGAAGCGCAGCGACTCGATCCGAAATGTGTCATGTGTGTCTGGGGTGAGGCTATCGCGTTTGGTCCCAACATCAACGCGCCTATGGACGCGGTTGCGGAACGGCAGGCCATCGCCGCCACCGACCGGGCCCGGGAGATGATCGTCAAATCGAAAGCGAGCGAATTGGAGGTCGCGCTGGTCTTGGCGCTCGTGTCGCGCTACAGCCCTACGGCACTCTCCACCCGCGCGTCGCGCGACTCGGCGTATGCCAAAGCGATGGCCATTCTGGCTGAGGTCGTGCCCACCGACGTGGACGTGCAGGCCTTGGCGGCTGAGGCCGCCATGAACCTTTCACCGTGGAACTACTGGGAAAAAGACAAAACGCCGCGCCAAGGCACGCTGCGGATGCTGGCCTGGCTGGAGCGTTCCCTGAAGGCCATACCCGATCACCCGGGCGCGTGTCACTTCTACATCCATGCGGTCGAAGCGGCATTCCCCGACCGGGCGGTCGCCTGTGCCGAACGGCTGGCCTCGCTGATGCCCGGCGCCGGACACATCGTGCACATGCCCGCGCACATCTACATCCGCGTGGGGCGCTGGGCCGATGCCATCGAGAGCAACCAGCACGCCGTGCACGCGGATGCGCAGTACATGGACGGCCCACACACGTCGGAGTCCGGCTTTTACGCGGCCGCCTATGTCTCACACAATCACCACTTCCTCACGCTGGCCGCCGTCATGGCGGGCGCCAGTCAGACGGCGATCGCCGCCAGCCGCCAGGTAACTGCCATCATTACACCCGAGCTCGCTCGGCAAGTGCCACTCGTCGAACCGTTGCTGGCGGTGCCGGTGCAGACGCTGGTGTCGTTCGGGCGCTGGGAGGAGGTGCTTCGTTCGCCACTTCCACCGAGCGACCTGCGCGTAGCCTCGGGACACGCGTGGTATGCCCGCGGCATCGCCTTCGCCGCCACCGCCCGCTTTACCGAAGCCTCGGCGACGGCCGATTCCATTCGGGGCGTGGCGCGTTCGCTCCCCGAAGGGGAAATCCGCGCGACCATGGACATTGCGGCGCTGCTGGTCGATGGAGAGATCGCCCTGCGACGCCGTGAGACATCACGCGCCATCGCACTCTTTTCCGCTGCCAAGGTACTCGAAGACGGTTTGAGCTACATGGAACCACCCACGTGGTACTACCCAGTGCGCCACTCGTTGGGCAAGGCATTGCTCGCGGCTGATCGCGCCAACGAGGCTGAACATGTGTATCGCGAAGATCTCCAGCGCTTCCCTGAAAACGGCTGGTCATTGCGCGGTCTGGCGCTTGCGTTGAGCGCGCAGAAGCGGACACGCGAAGCGCAGGTGGTGCTCGACCGTTTCGCCAAAGCGTGGCGGCGTGCCGACGTCACCATCAGTGCCTCCCGCTACTGATCGCGCATCACGGCGGCGCGCCAATGGGTGCCGACCGGAAGAACGTGCGATAGAGGGTCGACGTGGCAGGCATGATGAACTCGTTGGTGTGACGCGTACCCAGCTCCAGGACCCCGTAGGGTGGTCGTGGAGCAGGGATGATGTCAGGGCGGCGGCGAATGGCACGAAACGTTTCGTGCGCCGCCGCATCGGCCCCGATCACCAACGCGACGGCGAGCGCAACGCGCACGGCCGTGTGCGACGTGAGTGAGAGCACGCGCACGACCAGCAGAAACAGCAACAGCAGCGTGGGAATCGACGCGCGCATGTTGAATCCGCCGTGGCCAACGGCTTCCGGCACGAGCACCCATAAGATGGAGGCGCTCGCCACGACGATCGTCATGATGCGCCATTCACGATCGAGCGCACGCCGGCACAGTGCGATACACGTCAAATACACCCCTACTTCCAGCAGCAGGAATTCGGCGATGATCAGCAGACCTTCCGGCGTGTAGTGCGTGCGCCAGTTGGAAGCATCGGCGTACAAATCGCCGCCAGAGCCGTGCGGCGCATAGAGGGCAAACGTCACGATCGCAAACAGTGGCAGCAGCACCAGGTTGGCCACTGACATGATCGATTTCTGCTCAGCGATCAACAGCGCCACCAGGCAGACCGGCAGGAGGCCGATCGCCGAGAACGGAGACCAGAGAAAGGTGAGCGCGACGAAAAGACCGGTATACATCAGTCGACGCTGACGCGTGGCCTCGTCGAGAATGAGCGCAGTGGCCAGCCACGCCGAAAGTGCATGCTGCGGCACCCAATACAGCAGGGTCGCGTTGCTCGAGAACTGCAGTCGATCTGACCACCACTCGATGGTTTTTGCCCAGTCGCTTGGCGGACGTTGCATCAGCCAGGCGCCAACGATATCGAGACCGCCAAAGATCACGAACACCAGGATGGCAACTACACCCAGTCGCGCAGAATACGAATACAGCCACAGCATCGTGAGCAGCAGGCCGATCAGGACGTAGGCGTACATGGCCCACTGGGCTGCATCCCATCCGGCCAGCTTGCCAATCAGCGATGGCGGCAAGTACAGCGCGAAGTAGTAGTTGAGCACCGTGTCCGCTCCGTAGAACACGGGCCACGGCTTGGCCAAGAGATCGTTCATCAGAACGTTCTTGTTGTTCCAGTCCGGGAGATTCTGGTATCCGATGCCCCCGGCGCCGCTCAACGACACCCAGCCGATCACCACCAATACGATGAAACCGGCAACGGGGAGCGTGATGGTGGAACGCACACCCGCATCGTCTGCGCGCGTCGTCGCACGATCAAAACCGGCCCCTTTGCTGATATAGCCGTAGAGCGTCACCAGTAGCACGCCGAGCAGTCCCGCCGCGACCAGCGGTCGTGGCCACACAACAGAGAAGATGAGCCACGGCGTCGCAAGAAACAGAACCGATCCGACGCGGAGCGCCGGGAGATAACGAATCGACATGGAGCTCGTGGATCCGGCGTAAGAGAGGACGCGCTGCGCACCAAGATCGCGTCATGGCGGCATCCTGCAAGCCCCGACGCTAGTGCGTCAATCCATACACGACATAGTTCGTCGCAAACTTGTACGCGTCGTTGGAGAGATTGACGGGATACCAGCCGCCGCCGGACCACTCCATGTAGTCACCGATATCGTTGTTGAAGTTGATGATGACTTGCAAACGCTGCGACGGATCGTTGTTCTCGTAGATACCGAGGTATTGCGCTTTGGCCGCGGTGGTGGCCGGATGTGTCATGCCCTCGAGTGTCTTGATGTGGAAGAACGTATTGAAAACCGGATGCGTGACACTCATGGGCATGATGCGGGCATTGGGCAACACCCGCATCATCGACTCTTCGAATACCGACCAGTGCTGCTGAAAATAGAAGTCGTCGACAATCAGAAAGCCGCCCTTCGCGATCCAGTTGCGCAGCCCTTCCGCTTCGCGGTCGGTGGGCATCCAATAGCCGGGCTCCGTCAGGTAGGCGACAGGATACTTGAACAGCTCCGGGTCATCGAGCGTGTGTACATTGCTCTGGTTCTTGTGCAACCGGAGCGTTGAAAGCTCGCCGAGAATCGACATGAAGTTGCGCTCCATGGCCGGATAGTCGGCGCTCCACGCCATGCGGTACCCCTGTGTGTACCGCAGTCGCACAAACGTATACCGGCCGTCGTAGGCCACGTTTGGCTCGACAAACAGCCGTCCGCGCTGCGACCAGGCGAGTGAGGCGGCCCCGGTCAGCAGCAGGGCCAGCACGCTTGCGCGGCGAAGCAGCGTCGTGAAGCGCGCATCGGGTCGCCTCATGGCATGGCCTCGATTGGCATCGGCTCGATTGGCGTGGGCGCGTGTGGCATGGACTCGCGTGCGGACTCCGGCGTATGATACGTCGCGAAAGCGGTTCCTGTTGCGGCTGCGGTCGGGGGTCTCCGCACAGGACGTGGTGAGAATGACCGTTGGCGACCGCGCGACAGAGGCGTACCCTCACAAATCGCTCCGGTGCGATGATCACCGTCGCGCCGACACCAACACCAGGAGCCGCGTATGATGGGAGAACTCTCCGCCGCCGAGATCGAGGAGCTTCTGCGCTCGGAATGGGTGGCGCGCCTCGGCTGCCACGCCAATGATACCACCTACGTCGTACCGGTCTCCTACGCCTATGATGGCGAGGCGCTGTACGGGCACACGGGGGACGGTCTCAAGTTGCGCCTGCTACGCAGCGATCCACGGGTGTGCGTCGAGGTGGACCGCGTACATGGGATTGCCAACTGGAGCAGCGTGATCGCGTGGGGGCAATTCGAGGAGCTGCACGGCGACGAGGCCATGGACGCCATGCGCCTGCTGATCCAGCGCTTCACCACCATGATTTCGGGCGAGGACACCGTCCCGACCCATGGCATGCGAGTGCTGGAAGATCCGACCACGGCGCACTTTCACGATGCCGCCGTGTTCCGAATTCGCCTGGACGAAAAGAGCGGGCGCTTCGAGCGGCGCTGACGGCGCGTCCACCCACCAGCCACGCCGGCGGGCTACCGCTTTCCGGGTCCGGTTACACCGGGCCCGGTCGTCGTGCCGGAACCGCAAGAGGTGAATCGCACCGACAGTGCACCCTGATTTGATCCGGTCACCGCGCCCGCGATCTGTCCCGAACTGAACGACGCGTCACTCGAGCATCCGCTGTTCACGAACAGACTCGCGGTCGTGTTCACGTTCATCGTCAGCGTCTGCGTACTGGGGAACCCCTGCTGCACCTGATTGCCGGTCACCACCGCGTTCACCGAGATCGACCCGGTGACGGCATAGCTGCCTGAGGGAAAGAGTTGGTTTGCCGCGATGCTGCCACCGGCACTGGGCGTGAATGTGCCACTGAACGCGGCCGTCCGCGTGAAGACAATGCTGCCCAACGACGACCGCACATCGAGGACGAGCACGCTGTTGTCACTCGAGGTCGCCGAGGTCGTCGAGGCCCATCGATACTCGAACGACCCGTTGATGACCGTCCGGGTGACAGAGTCGCCTTTGGTGGCCGTGACGGTGTACGCGTTATACGTCACCCGATAGCCGAGGATGCCGCCGACATCCTGCACCCGCGCACTGCCTGACACCGTGACGTTCGCGCCACCGCTCGAATAGGCACATCCGGTCGTGGTGTAGGTCGCGGTTTTGTCGTCGGGTATGCCGTTTCCATTCGCATCGACGCCGCCGACCGTGGTCGACGCGGTGCATGGCGGCACGTTCTGAAAGACACCGGGAAGACTCGAGGTCGGCATGCGCCGCAAATTCTTCATGGCATCAAAACTCGCGTTGATCAGCGTGTTGGCCATGTACTGTGAGTCTGCGGCGCTGAGCCGGGTATCGGTTGATGGCGTGTTGCCACCAGGCGCCACAATCTTCTCGCCACCACTGCAGGCCGAGACGCTCATCATCAGGGCAGCAAGCATCGCCAGCCCCGCAGCGGGCGCGATCACGAATGGCATCTGTTTCGCTCGGCGCATCAGAAGTGCACCCCCAGGACAAACGGAATGCTCTGGAAATCACCGACCGTCACCAGGCGCGCTTCCAGAAAGAGTCGTTGCCCAAGTCGGACGCCCGCGCCGGCCACCAGTGCGACGTCTGTGGTTGACGCGTACACCGCGTTTGGAAGCGTACTGTTGGTGCCAGCCGGTCCGCTGGCCTGAAAGCGAAAAACACCCCCACTCGCCAAGAGGTACGGCCGCGCCGTATGCCCGCGCGCGAACACCCACTCCAGCCCAAGCGATGCGCCCGCATGCAGCAGCGAGGCGTCTGCCAGCGCCGCGCCAGACGCGGTGACTGGCTGTTGGGTGAATCGCGAGACCGAGGCATCCGCACGCAGGGCCAGCGGCAGTCGGGCGGATTTGCGCCGCCACACCAGTCCACCCGACGGCCCCGCCCCAAAACCCAAACCGGCAGTCGCCCCGCCCGCGTACACCCCAACCGTGGCGTAGGCTTCCGGCGCTGCCTTCCGCGCCGCACCCGCTGACGACGCGCGCGGCGCAGCGCCGCCGGTCGCACCACCAGCACGTGTGCTGGTTCCCGACGGCGCCGGTTTTGCCGTCGTGCTTGTTGGCGCGGTGGTCTTGGTGGTCGACGGTTTTGAGGTTGTCGTCGTGGGCTTGGATGGCGCCTGGGCGGGAGGCTTGGCGGGCGCTTTCGTGGTGGTCGGCTTGGGCTGGGTCTTCTTGGTGGTATCCGCCTTGGTTGTGCCCGACGACTGGGCACTGGCCTCGAATCCGCAAGGGGCCATCAGTCCGCACAGTACCGCGAATACGGCCAACCCATGTGATACACCGCGCATGATCTCCACCATTGCGTGAGTGAGCGCACCAAAAAGCCCGTCGATCCCCTGACCTGACGTAGCTGCCGGTCAGACCGCATTGCAAGCTCAGCCTTGAGCACGTGTGTTGCGCGCTCCAGGCCGACGCCGCATCCTCCCCTCAACACGCGTGCAATTGCCGCCGATCCGCTCACGGCACGCGCGGGATGCAGCACGCCGGCTGTGCGCGCCCACCGTCTTCCGATCACCACACTGCCTCCAATGACACGTGCCATTCGTGTGTTCGCCGCCGTCCTGCTGACCGCGTGCGCATCCGCCTCCACACCGGCGACCAACGTCCCCTCGCCGACGCGCACGGCCGCCGCCGACGGTGCCGCGGATTCCACCGCGTGCGAGGTCGCGCCAGCCAACAGTCGAGAGTCGTGGAAGCAGGTGGCCGCGCCGGGCTTCACCTTCTGCGTGCCGGCCTCATGGAAGCGCGCCGGGGACACGCGCTGGAACGGGCGTGGTTTTGTCACATGGACGAGATCGACCGTACGTGAGAAAGTGCCGTTTTCCGTGGGACGCATGACCACGCGCGACATGCCCGCGCCGTCCGCTGGACCTCAGCGTATGACCGAAACGATCGGCGGTCAGCGCGCCGAACTGTCGTTCCTGCCAAGTCAGGGTCGCTATCTCACGACGGCTGATTGGGAATCGCCCGTACTCCGCTTTCGCGGTGAGGCGCCAAACGAGCAGAGCATGAAGCTGCACCTCGACATTTTTCGCACCGTCCGGTTCACGCAACCCTGAGCGGAGTCGTCGCGGAACGGACGCTCGTCACACGCCACAGGCCACTCGCCCTGCTTGCGCGCGGTGCACACGGCTAGACTTACGCCGTGCCAATCCAATCATCGAATCTCCGTCAGGATGTCGCGCAAACCGCGACCGGTTTCTCCACGCGCCGCGCGCGTCTCCACTCAGGCGTCATCGCGCTCACGCTGACCGTGACGTCGCTGCTGGCGGTGGGTGCGTGCGATCGTGCCTCGTCCGCATCACCGGCGCCCTCGCGTGATACCGCACGTGCGGGAGCCGGCGACACGACAGCGCGCTCCGCGACGGGCGCCGCCGACAGCGCTGCGGCGGCGGTCGAGGCGCAGCGACCAGTCCGTGTCCCGCGCCCCGACTCGGTGCGCGCGTTGTATGTCAATGCGTGGGCTGCCGGATCACGCGCCCGCATGACCGATCTCATTCGCGTGGCCGATGCGACCGAGATCAACGCCTTCATCGTGGACATCAAAGAGTCCGACACGTTTCTGACCTACAGCAGCACCGCGATTGCACTCGCCAAGGAAATCGGGGCAGACACGCGGCCGGCTTCGCAGTGGTTGCCGGCGCTGGTCGACACGCTGCGCGCCCACGGGATTTATCCGATCGCACGGATCGTCGTGTTCAAGGACCGTGTGCTGGCGGAGAAAAAGCCGGAACTCGCCATTCGCAACACCAGCGGCGCCATGTGGCGCGACCGGAAGGGCCTCGCGTGGGTCAATCCGTATGATAAACGCGTGTGGGACTACAACGTGGCCATCGCGCGGGAAGCGCTCGAGATGGGCTTTTCCGAAGTGCAGTGGGACTACGTCCGATTCCCCGATGTCACCGCCACCGCGCGCGCCGTGATGAGGTATCCCGGCAGCAACGGCACGTCACGCGCCGACAACATTCGCGAGTTTCTCGAGTATTCCAAATCGCAATTGTCGTCGTTCAATGCACCCATCACCGCGGATGTCTTCGGCTTGACCACCCATCTCGAAGGCGATGTCGACATCGGCCAGCATTGGGAGTCGGTCGTCACCAGCGCCGATGCGGTGTTGCCGATGGTGTATCCGTCACACTACGCCCCCGGACTCTACGGTTTTGCCAAACCGATCGCGAATCCGTATCAGGTGGTGCGACTCGCCCTCACCGATGCGATGGAGCGCACGCGATTTGTTCACGACTCCACGGGCAAACCAGTCGGTGAAGTGGTGGGCTGGCTCGAGGCCATGAGCATTCGTGGGGCGCAGTTTGGCGCCGCCGAGGTGCGCGCGCAGATTCAGGGCGCCTACGATGCCGGCGTGAAGAGTTGGGCACTCTGGAACCCCGGCTCCAAGTTCGCGGAGTTCGAGGACGCCCTGCGTCCCGCCTCCGGCGGCCTGTCGCCCGTTGAACAACGTGGCTGGACCAAACCGGTGTGGGAGCTCCCGCGTCAGCGGCTCAGCATGGTGATTCGCAAGCGCGAAGCGAAAGCCGCGCGCGATACCGCGAGCGCTGCTGGCGGATCCGCTGGCGCGCGCACACCTTTCACTCCTTGATGACTCTCGCTGCGCGTCGTCGGCCCGCTGTCCGCGGAGTAATCCTCGATCGATCACTCGAGGATCTCCCGCTCTTTCGTCTCTCCGATTCGGCCGACGACGCACCCGTGTCTTTCATCGCCGACAACGGTGGACGCTGGCGCGTCATTCCGGCGCCTGGAGACCGGCTCCCGGGGACCTTCGACCAAGACGTGTACATCGAGATCCTGCATCGGTATCACGAAGCAGGATCCCCGTCGGACGGCGCCGTGTCATTCACACTGCATGCGTTCCTGCGGTCGATGGGACGCCGCGCCGATGGCCGAACGTACGAACAACTGCGGGCCGCGTTGGCACGCCTCGAACGCACCACGCTTGAGTCGGTCGGCGCGTATTGGTCCGCCAGCTCTGGGTTGGCCGACATCGCGTTCACGGTGCTCAGTGCGGTGGCCGTCCAGCGACGGCGTGTGGCCGACCGCGAGCAGTTGCATCTCTTCGGCAACCTCGCCGCCGGCGAACCGGGGGACGCCCGGGTGATCATCTCGCCCACCGTGCGCACCAACCTGGCGATGCGGCACACCGTCACCCTTTCCTCCGTCCGCTACCACGCCCTCTCGTCCCCGGTGGCCCGCCGCCTGTACCGGATCCTCGAGGTGGCACGGGCCGACGGGCGTTTGTCCTGGCGGGTTCCGCTCGAACGGTTGGCCGAACAGCTCCCGCTCACCCAGCGCTATCCCTCGCACCTGCAACGAGTTCTGCAACCGGCACACGAAATGCTCCTGAGCGCCGGACTGGTCCGGGACATCGGGATCAAGCAGTACGAACGGGTCTGGCATGTGGACTACGTGCTGGGCGCCCGCCCCCGCGACGACGCCTGATGTGGCGTGATGAAACCAGACAGGCCTGTCAGGTGTCTGTCTGTTAGCTTTGTCGTCCCACCTTTCTACGAGCTGCCGCATGACACGCACCCGTAAGGCCGCTGTTGCCAGCCTCCTGCTCCTGCCCGTCTTGGCCGGAGGTTTTGCGCTGCAGGCGCGCTCCACTCGTGGCGGCGCTCAGCTGCTCGATCAGGTTCTCACCTTCGTCGCGCTGCGCTACGTCGATACCCTCGACGCGCAGGCGCTCTACGAAAAGGCCGCGCGCGGCCTCGTGAAAGAACTGAACGACCCGTATACCGAACTCTTCACGCCCAAGCAGATGGAAGAGTTCTCGCGCAACACGAACGGGCGCTATGCCGGCATCGGCATGCAGATCACCGAAGTCGGCGGCTACGTCACCATCGACAAGGTCTTCCCCAACACCCCGGCCGAAGCGGGTGGGGTGCAGGAAGGCGATCGCATCGTGGCCATCGACACATTCCAGGCCAAAGGCTGGAAGACGCAGCAGGCGCAGAACAAGCTGCTTGGCGAAGTGGGCACGTCGGTCTCGGTCACGTTCGCCCGTCCGGGCGTGCCGCAGCCCATCAAGATGAGCTTCAAGCGCGCCGAGATTCACGTGCCGGCCGTCGCCTATCGCATGATGCTCGACGATCGGGTCGGCTACGTGCCGCTCCAGCGTTTCTCCGAGCAGACCACGCAGGACATCGCCGAGTCGGTCATCGAACTTCGCAAGAAGGGCGCGAAGGGCATCGTCATCGACCTGCGCGGCAATCCCGGCGGCATCCTCGACGAAGCGTTTGCGATGTCCAATCTCTTCCTGCCCAAGGGCAAGGAATTGTTGAGCGTGCGCGGACGCGGCGAGTATCAGAAGTTCGTCGCCGAACGTGAACCGCTCGCTGCGGACATTCCGCTGGTTGTGCTGGTGGACGGTGGCTCGGCCTCAGCCTCCGAAATCGTCGCCGGCGCGCTTCAGGACTATGATCGTGCACTCGTCCTTGGCACCACGTCCTACGGCAAGGGCCTCGTGCAGAGCGTGTACAATCTCGACGGTGGCTACGCGCTCAAGATCACGACCGGCAAGTGGTATACGCCGTCGGGCCGCTCCATCCAGAAAGAGCGCAAGTTCAACGCCGACGGTCAGTATGTCGAAGTCGCCAGCGACTCGATCGAGACTGACTCGGCGCGGAAAGCCCGTCCGGTCTTCAAGTCGGCGTCGGGGCGCATCGTGTACGGCGGCGGCGCGATCACGCCCGATCTGATGGTCCCCTTCGACACGCTGTCCACGGCCGAGCAGGCCCTGCGTCGCGCCTTGGCCCCGTACGGGCAGAAGTACTTCAGCGCCATTGGCGTGCTGGCGCAGGAGCAGAAGGGCAAGGTGAAGCCCGACTTCCAGGTCAACCCGGCGTGGCGTGAGGAGCTGTACAAGCGCCTGGTGGCCGACTCGGTCAAGATCGACAAGGCCGTCTTCGATGCCGGCGGTGCCGACGTGGATCGCGCCATCGAGAGCCGCGTCGCCAAGGTCTCCTTTGGCGAGGCGGGTGCGAAGATGCATGAGCTGCGCGACGACAACCAGCTGCTCAAGGCCATCGCGATCCTGCGGAAGGGCACCACGCAAAAGGAGGTTTTTGCCGCTGCGGCCGCCGAACCACCCAGCAAGGCCGGACTGGCCAAGAGCTCGCGGGGCAATAACTGACCGGGCTATGAGTTAGCGATTGCCGATGGCAATAGGGACATCGAGGACAGAATCTTCGTAAACGTCCCAATTGCCCGTCGAGCCTGGGCCTTCTACGGTTAGGCCCATGCGCACTCCCGCCTCTTTTTTCCACGAGCGCCGCGCCCTTGCGGCGCTTGTGCTATCTGGCAGCGTCGCCGTTGGCGCCTGCAGCCGACCCGCCGCGTCCTCCGGCACATCGCTCGTCCCTGACGCACGCGCCACAATCGCTGCCGACAGCGGCGAGATCCATCTGACCAACATTCGCCAGATCACCAACGGCGGTGAAAACGCCGAAGCGTACTGGAGCACGGATGGTCAGTGGATCACGTTCCAGTCGACACGCGATGGGCGGACCTGCGACCAGCAGTACACGATGCGTGCCGACGGGACGCAGCTGACCAAGGTCTCGGTGGGAGGCAAAACCACCTGCGGCTGGTTCCTGCCCGGCGCTAAACGCTTGTTCTTTGGCAGCACTCATGCCGCTGATTCAGCGTGTCCCACCAAGCCCGATCCGAGCAAGGGCTACGTGTGGGGGATCGATCCCTTTGACATCTACACCGTCGGGCGTGACGGCAAGGATCTCAAACGCCTGACCAACTATGGCGTGTATACCGCAGAAGGGGTCCTGTCGCCCGATGGCAAGCGCATTGTGTTCACATCGCTCAAGGATGGAGACCTCGACATCTACACCATGAATGTCGATGGCACCGATGTGAAGCAGTTGACCACCACGCCCGGATATGATGGCGGTCCGTGGTGGTCTCCCGATGGGACAAAGATCGTGTATCGCGCGTGGCACCCGACCAACCCCGATTCACTCAAAGCGTATCGTGCCTTGCTCGCGCAGCGCATGATCCGGCCGAATCGCATGGAACTGTTCGTCATGAATGCCGACGGCAGCGATCAGAAGCAGATCACCAACCTTGGTGGCGCCAACTTTGGTCCGTCGTGGACCCCTGATGGCAAGCGGATCATTTTTTCGTCCAATCACCGCAATCCGCGCAGCCGCAACTTCGATCTGTTCATCGTGGGCATGGATGGCACAGGTCTCGAACGCATCACCACACACGAAGACTTCGACGGCTTTCCCATGTTCAGCCCCGACGGCAAGAAGTTGATTTGGGCATCGAATCGGCATGATGCGAAGCCGGGTGAAACCAACTTGTTCATCGCGGACTGGAAATAGCATAGATCATCGTAGGGCGCACAACAGATGCGGGACGCCGTGATTCGGGAGTGAAGACTCCTGACACACGGCGTCCCGCTGCCGTTGTGGGTGCTGCTAACGCTCCAGACGTCCCGTGTAGGTCAAGGTTCCGGTTGGAGGCGTCGCGCCGAAGTTGGCCGCGCCGGTAATTCCGCCGGTTCCGCTCGTGTTCGCGTACGCACCCGTGCCACGTTCCACGGTCCACGTCCCAACGAGCGTGGCGGCCGTCTGACTGGTGAACGTGAGCGTCGCGCTACCGCGTACCGTCAGGGTACCCTGCTTGCCCGTCAGCGCGCGCACGAACGTCACCGGTACGGGCGATACCGTCAGCGGCCCGCCGAACGTGAGCTCTTCGGTCGTGCTGCCGCTGTCGGCGCGGGCCCCGGTCATGCTGAACTGCCCAGCCGACGTCGTCTGACCCGTCAGTGCTTGTGTGATCGCAATGGAGACGGGTCCGCTTGGATCCGGGGCGGTCTGATCGTCCGAACAGGCAATCGTGGCGACGCTGGCACTCGACATGAGCAGCACTCCGGCGATGGTGGAAATCGAAAGTCGCATCTGTCCCTCGTAGTGAAGGCCCGCGAGTGGGCCGTGTGAGAGGAACGTGCCGGTGCAGCAGGGTGGCTCGCACCACCCATTCGGGTGGTGTTCTTCATACCGCAGTGCGTGGCGTGTCTCGCGTCGTGCGTCGTGCGTCGTGCGTGATGCGCAAACCGCTGCTAGTCCACCAGCAGCCAGGTGGTCGCAGCCGGCGTGTCGGCTTCGACCGCCGTCACAGAGTGAACGGCGAGCTCCAGTGTCTCGCCAACGAGAATGTCGCGCAGGGTGCCGGTGATGAGCACATCTCCATCGGCCGCAGCGCGAGCGGTGGAAAGCGCGCGCTCGTAGGTGGTACCGAGCGGCGATCCGTCGGCCACCGCGCAGGCGCCGACATGCAACGACATTCCGCCGATGCGTCCTCGTCCCAACGCGCGGAGCTGGCGTGCACAGCGCACCGCGGCCGACGGTCCTTCGAAGCAGGCCGTCCACGCGTGCTCCGACTCGCGAAGAAATCGAGCGCCATGCTCCAGCACCACCTCGCGCTTCTTCGCGTCGAGCGATGCGCCGATGCCGGCCATGCACAAGACGACGGCAATCCACGAACGGGTTTCCGGCGCGGCGTCCGGCGCCTTGAGATAGTCAACCAGCGTCTGGGCCAGCACATCGCTGTCGACGAAGTACACGTGGTCGTTGCCGGGCAGTTCAACAAAACGGGCATGCGGCAGGCGCGCCGCAAAATCGCGTCCTGCGCTGAGGGGCACCATGCGATCCCCCGTCCGATGCACGATCAGCGTACGCGTCGTCACCGACGGCAAGAGCTGACGAATGTCCACCGCGCGCGCGTTGGCAAGCACCGTCGAGATCGTGGAAGGCGTGGCCGCCGCGCGCAGCAACTTGGACCACCAATTGCGAAACACGTGATTGGTTGCACGCGACGGTGCAAATCGCTGTACCGACCACGGCTCACTGCCCTGACCAGTCTCGGGTGAATCGAGCGCGGGCTGCGGCGCGGAGTGACCGACCCAGTGATAGGTCGTGCCGTGTCCTCCGATGTACGGTGACGTATTGATCAGGATGAGACCATCGATGCGCGAAGGACGCATCGATGCGAGCAAGACGGCCGCGGCGCCGCCCTCTGACGTCCCCATGATGTATGCGCGCGTCGACCCCACCGCATCCAGAACACAGCGTGCATCGGCGACCGTCTGCTCCAGCGTGGACGGACCGATGTCTCTGTCCGAGACGCCGATTCCACGCTTGTCAAACAAGATCACGCGTGCGACACGACCGAGCGATTCGAAAAACGCCGCGAACTCAGGATCTTCCCACGCGAGGTCGAGATGCGACAGAAAGCCGTGTACAAAAAGGACATCAATCGGACCGTCGCCGATTGTCTGATACGCAATGTGCACGCCCTGACTGTTCGCGAAGCCGATAGCCGATCGCGGCGGTGGTCGCCGCGCAGGCGTCGCCACGCCGGCGTCGAGCAGGCCGCGCGACATCGCGCGCCGGATCGCCTCGGCACGCGACGTCACCTCGAGCTCGCGATACAGCTGCTTGATGTACCATCGGACGGTCTCGATGGAGAGTGCGAGTTTCCCGGCGATCTGCCTCGCACTCAGTCCATCGGCCAGCATGGTCAAAATTTGTCGTTCACGATGCTTGAGCTCTGCAGGCATGACTCAACTGATCGCGGAACAACACGGCTGGCAAGCGACCCGCGGGAGTACCGAAGTGCGGGACGTCAGCGAGCACCAACCGAAGCGGCTCAGACTCCGGCAGCCACCGCGGCCACCGCCTGCACCTCAACCGACAGCTTGACCTCATCGCTGACCAGGACGCCGCCCGCCTCGAGCGCCACGTTCCACACCAACCCCCAGGCCTTGCGCGAAATCTTGCCGGTCAGTGACGCCGACACCTTCTCGTTGCCCCACGGATCGGTGGCCGGGCCGCCGATTTCACCTGTCAGCGTCACGGGCGCCGTCACGCCACGCAGGGTCAGATTGCCCTCGGCGGTGACATCGTCGCCGTTGCGGACGAACGACGTGAGCGCGAAGTGCGCTTTGGGGAAATTCTCTACGTCAAAGAAATCGGCGCCTTTCAGGTGTCCGTCGCGCTGCCCATTTCCCGTATCGAGGGAGGCCACGTCGATCTCGGCGGTGACGCCACTGACCTGTCCGTCCTCGGTGTCGATGGTGCCGTCAAACGAGCCAAACGTGCCGCGGACGGTCGAGATACCCATATGCTTGGTCGAAAACTGAATCTGGCTGTGCGCCTGGTCGATGTTCCACAACATGTTCGCGCTCCTGCCCGGGAGGGGCTTTACTTGTCCAGACACCGTCTGGTCTTACGATTGTAAGTATGACGATATCTCATAACTGAGAAACATACATAGCATTCAAGCCAAGTCAAGGCCCGCTATCCCGGTTCAGGCCGACTTCGCTGCTTTGCTTTCGTCGGAGGCGGCTGGCGGTACCGCGTCGGCGTGTCGGCCGAGCGTTCGCATCAGGTCGGCGGCCGTAGCCAGCTCGGCCATCGTGAGCCCGCCCATCGCGCGGGTCAGCATGGCCGCGTGCTCAGGGAAAATGTCGGCGATCAGCGCCTCTCCCTTTTCCGTCAGCGCCGCGTAGCGTGCCCGACGGTCGGACGCACAATTGCGACGTTCGACCAGGCCCTTGGCAGTCAGGCGGTCGACCAGGAAGGTGATGCCGCCGCTGGACACCAGAATGCGCCGCTGCACCTCGCCGAGCAGCATCGGACCACGGTGGTACAGCGCCTCGAGAATCGCGAATTCGGCCAACGTGAGTCCGTGACGGGAGACATCCGCTCCAGCGTGCTCTGCGATCGCGGCATAGGCGCGCGAAAGGATCACCCAGAGCCGCAACGCGGCGGTTTCTTCGGGTGAAGTTTCGAGCGCGTGAGCGCCGATCGGAAATTCGGACTCGTCAGCCATGTTCGGATTGGACTCCCGTGATTTTTTGCCGCGATTCTGAACGACATCATAGGCTCTCAAGCCTCACACACATGCGCAAGGGTGCGTATGACCCATCTTTCCGTTGCCCCCCTTGCTGCGGGGGCGCCGAGGACCCGACCTTACGGGATCATGGCACCTTTCGATCTTCGCAACGCGTCCGTCGGCGACCGCGTGGAGCATGAGTTCCTGGTTCGGGACCGCTCCGAAAAGACTACCCGGGCTGGCCTGCCGTTCGTCATTCTGACGCTCGCCAACCGCAGCGGCACCATCGACACTGCTCCCATCTGGTCGGAGAAACTGGAGTGGGCGGCCGGCGCGGAAAAAGGCAAAGTGGTCAAGGTCATCGGCGACCTGACCGCCTTCGGCGACGAGGGTGCGCGCAAGCGGCAGTTGGCGGTGTCTGCGCCACTGCGCGTGCTGCCGGCCGACCAGTTCGATCCGTCCGAGTTTCTGCCGCGCGTGGACATGGACATCGAGCGCCTCTGGGATGGTCTCGACAAGCTCCGGCTTGGCGTGACGGCACCGTCGATTCGGCGGGCGATCGATCTGTTCTTTGCCGACGACACCTTTCGCGTGCTCTTTGAACGCACGCCGGGGGCCGTCAACGGTCACCACTCGCAGATCGGCGGGTTGCTGCTGCACGTGCTCGAAGTGACCTCCATTGCCCGCCATATCGCACGCACGATTCGCCATGCCAATGCCGATCTGGTCGTCGCCGGGGCCATGTTGCACGACATCGGCAAGGTCGAGGCGTACTCGGTCGCGCCGGAAGGCTTCGCGCACACCAGCACCGGCACCCTGCTCGGCCACGTGACGCTTGGCGCGCTCATGTTCGACCGGCGCGTTCACGCGTCCGGTATCGAGTTGACGTCGGCACAACGCGACGAGCTGCTGCATTTCATCCTGTCGCACCATGGCGCGCTCGAATTCGGCAGTCCGGTCCAGCCAATGACCATCGAAGCGGAAATCGTGCACTGGGCTGACGAAGCCTCGGCGAAAGCCACGGACATGGTGGATGAGTTCGCCGATCCCGATCTCTTTCCTCCTGGTGGAACGGCAGAGTTGTCGGCAAAGCGCTCGTGGCGACTGGGCCGCAAGCTCTGGCGGCGTCCGGCACCTTGGGATTGAGCGTCGCGAACCTCAGAGAGACTCGTGGGTACAAAAACCGGTGAATTGGCGTTTACCGGTTACGCCGAAAATCTGATATTTTCGTCCCACGCTGCACATACCGACCAAGGTGGTGTAGTTTTCGGCGTCGGCCACCGGATCAAGGCCAACGTCCTTTACGCGAGGATTCGGTCGTATGCGTAAGCCACGCCCCAACACGTATAACCCGGCACAGGCGCTTCATCTGATTGCCGCCGATCGCACGGGTCTTCCGCTCAGCTGCCCATCATGCTCCGGACAGATCGATCGTGATCCTGTCTCGAGTCCGCCGCCGCCCAATTCGCACGTCACACTCAAGTGCACGGGCTGCGGACGTTTGGCGCGTTACATCGCCGGCGTGAACTGAGACGGATTCTGTCATCGCGCGCGCCTGCGGCGCGCGGCGTCACAACCGAAACGCCCCGATCATACCATGATCGGGGCGTTCGTATTTGCGGGTCGAGTTACGGCGTCACACGGCGACTCACCAATTGATCGTGCCTTGTTTCGTCGTGTCGACGTCTTCCGACTGACCAGCCTTGAAGAGAAAGGCTTCCATGTTGCGCGTCAGAAATGTGCGAGCCTGTGGCTCCATCACATTGAGGCCGTAGTGGTTGATGAGCATGGTTTGCTGTTTGAGCCACTGCGCCCAGCAATCCTTGCAGATCTCCCCGACGATGCGCGCGCCAATGGCACCTGGAAACGGCGGGCGTTCAAATCCTTCGCGGGTCTGTCCGCAACGCGAGCAAGTGATATCGGCCACGCGGTTACTCCGCCACGCGGATGTGCGCCCCTTCGCGCGCGTACTTCACCTCGGCCAGTCCGACAAACGACAGCAGCTTGATGTACATCCAGCCGATATCGAACTCAAACCACCGGTGCGCGAACTTGGCCGAGTGCGGATCGGCGTGATGGTTGTTGTGCAGCTCTTCACCGCCGATGATGATGCCGATCGGCGAAATATTACGGCTTTCGTCCTTCACGTCGTGATTACGGTAGCCGAGTGCATGGCCGATACCATTGATCACGCCGGCGGCCCAGAAGGGAATCCAGATCATCTGGATACCCCACACGATCGGGCCAATGAAGAAGCCAAAGAGCCAAATGTCGATGGCGAGCATGAACACGATGCCGATACTGCTGCGCTTGTCGAGGAGATGGCGTTCCATCCAGTCCTCGGGCGTCCCTTTGCCATACTTCTCGAGCACGCCGGGCTGACGCACGGCTTTCCGATAGTAGAAGGCGCCTTTGAGCAGGATGTTGCGCAGCCCGTCGACCACGGGGCTATGCGGGTCTCCTTCGCGATCGGCGAAGGCGTGATGCTTCCGATGACATGCCACCCATTCCTTGGTGCGGATCGCAGTGGTCAGCCACAACCACACGCGCATGGGCATCTCCACCAACCAGTGGAAATCCACGCCGCGGTGCGTTTGCGCGCGATGCAGGAACAGCGTGACGCAGATGTTGGTGAAATGACCGGCAACCACCACGAACAGAACCGGCTTCCACCAATCGGTTCCCCAGCTTCCGAACTCGGGCATGTCGTGCACTCCAAACGGTTACGTGCGAACCCCCACCGACGACGGCTCGCGACATGGAAACCTAGCCCACGCCCGCACGCGCGCCACCCTGTCAGGCATTGTCGACAGCACCGTGCACGCACGACCGATCAGTCCGAATTACACGTTCAGGCACCGCCAGGGCGCGCAGACGGCCGACACGCCAAAACGGCGGGAAATGCAGGCGCCGACAGTCGAGCTGTGCACCGTGAACCGCGAACTGCCAACCGCCAACCGCCAACTGCCAACTGCTTAATCGCAGAGACGCAGGGGGCGCAGAGTCTCGGGTCGGCAGGTGCGGAGCCATTCCCCGAAATCCCTTCTTTGGGGAACCACAACGACCTGCTCGACACGAGCCTCTGCGCCCCCTGCGTCTCCGAGATTCCCTTGTTGCGGTTGCTGTCGCCGTTCCTCAAGTGCCTCGGCGAGCTTCGCGTTCAGACGTGTAGCTCGCTCCCCTCGGGTGCTCCCTGACGAGCGAACCGCAAACTGCTTTATCGCAGAGGCGCAGGGACGCAGAGGCGTGCTGTCGGCTCGCGCGGAGCCCTTCCCCAAAATCCTTTCTTTTGGGAACCGCAACGACCTGCTCGACACGAGCCTCTGCGTCCCCTGCGTCTCTGCGACTCCATAGGTTGCGGTTGCTGCCGACAAACCGCGAACCGCCAACGTCGAACCGCCAACCGCCAACCGCGAACCGCAAACCGCTTTATCGCAGAGACGCAGGAGGCGCAGAGGCGTGCTGTCGGCACGCGCGGAGCCATTCCCCAAATCCTTTCTTTTGGGAACAGCAACGACCTGCTCGACACGAGCCTCTGCGTCCCCTGCGTCTCTGCGACTCCATAGGTTGCGGTTGCTGCCGACAAACCGCGAACCGCAAACCGCTTTATCGCAGAGACGCAGGAGGCGCAGAGGCGTGCTGTCGGCACGCGCGGAGCCATTCCCCAAAGTCCTTTCTTTTGGGAACAGCAACGACCTGCTCGACACGAG